>JAUXBQ010000139.1 GCA_030619365.1 candidate division FCPU426 bacterium
CCGCGGCCGGCGGAAAGATGCCGGAGTCGGTCCAGGTGAAGCCCAGGAGCAGGCGCTTGGCGGCCGCTTCCGTGGCCTTGCCCTGTCCCACGATTTTCCGGCTCTGGAACAACTCGGCAATACGCTGGGCGAAATCTTCCGGATTAAAACGCTCGCAGTGGAGCAGGCTGAGAATCAGTTCGCGGGTGAGTTGGGAATCATCGCTGTACTGACCAAAGACAAAGGGATAATGCGTCCATTCGCCGGCCAGCCCGCTCTGCAGTATCTGTTCGGTGTAGCGCTGACAGATCAGCGGCGGGTATCCTTCCACCGGGAATCCCAGCGCGTCACCCAGGCACAAGCCGATCAGGCATCCTTGAAATTGATCCTTACGTGGTAGTGTCATTGTGCGTCCTTGCGTGTCCGCCTGTTGCGTGCTTAATTATTACTATAATTCAATTTTACCTCAAAAACAAGCGATAGCTAAGTATCGTCAGTACGTTCCCCGAGCTTTAGCGCTCCAGGTGCAGCAGGCGCGCAAAGGGAGCGGCAACCGCGTCTCCGGGCTGCGCCAGGGCGGGAAGGTCCACCAGGGGCAAATGCGGATACCGTCTCTGTAAAAATTGACGCGTGTCCGCGGTGACTTCCGTGGCCGCGGGAACGCCCAGATTGTAAACCAGGCCGCAGAGGGGAATCCGGCGCTGCTGCAAGCTTTCAACGGTCAGCAGGGTATGATTGATGCTACCCAGCTTGGGCGAGGTAACCACCAGCGTGGGATACCTGCGCTGGGATATGAAATCCAGCACGGTCTCCTGTTCGGTCAGCGGTACAAAGATGCCACCCACCCCCTCCACGATCACGGTTTCGAAAAACCGGCTCAGCTGGTCCAGGGCCGAAGTCAGATTGCGGGTGCTGATGGTCTGCTCGGCCAGGCGCGCGGCCAGGTGCGGGGAGGCGGGATAGGGGAAAGTATAGGGGCAGGTCAATCCGTCCTCGTCGAAAGGGGTTACGGGCATTTGCATGATTTTACGATGCGTTACGATGTCCTCGGACAGTCCGCTGGACCCGGTTTGCACGATCTTGGCGGTAATGACTTTGCGGCCCATCCCGGCCAAGTGACGCCCCAGCAGGCCGGTGACAATGGTTTTGCCAATCCCCGTGTCAATGCCGCTTACGAAGATGACCGACATGCGGGCCTCCGCGCGATGAAATAGAGCGGGTGGTACGTCAGGGGCACTCCCCGCGCGTCCCCGTAGGCCGCCTGGTAGCGGTGTATCCACTGGCGCAGGGCGGTTCGGGTCCAGGAGCGTGGCGCCAGACTGTTGACGCCGATGGTCTGCATATGCTTCAGCACGGCCCAGGGGCCGGGAAAACGGAGTTCCCGCACCTCCTGCTCGACCAGCAGTAAATCGAAATGAGGACGCAGCAGCCGCTCCCACTGTTCTAGGTCAGGATATGACAGGCCGGGTTGCCGGACGCGGGCCAGTTCTTTGAAGTTATCCGGCCCGAAACTGGTGAAGGCCAAGCCGCCGCCGGGCTTCAGCAGACCGGCCATTTTCGGGAGAAAAGCGGATAAGTCCTGAAGCCATTGGAAAGTGGCGTTGGATATGATCAGGTCCTGGGATCCGGGAAAATACTCGATATGCTCGGCGTCACCGGAGATAAACCGCGTCCGGTTGTCCCGGTCCGGGGGCAGGTGCGTCCGGCAGGCCTCCACCAGGTCATTGGCAAGCAACTGGTCAAAACGGAGATGGGCGCTGATCTGGCGCGTCAACAACCCGGTCCCGCAGCCGATTTCCAGAATACGGGGGAAGTGGTCTCCCAGCGTCGCGCGGACCCGTGTGGTCAGCGCCTCGGCCATCCGGGCCTGGATCGGCGCGTTTTGGTCATACGTGGGGCGTGCCCGGTCGAAGCGTTGCTGGATGAGTTTTTTATTCCTAACCGTCATCGGACAGCACTGCCTCCCACGTGTTCCAAAGATAAAAAGGGAAATGACCGCCATTGGTTTTGCGAACCGCGCTTCGGGTTTTCCAGTAGCGGAGCTGGTTCCGGGCCGGCATGATCCGGTCCCGGGCGCTGATGAGAGCGGTGGTAAAAGGCGCGGGCAACAGGCACGCGGCCCCTGTCAGGGCCAGCAATTCCTCGTGCTGCTCGGCGAAAGCGCGGGCGGGCGGCCGGCCCATAAAACGGGCGGCATCTTCATCGTTAGCAAACATATGGCGGTAAAAACGGTCCCGACGTCCGGTGGAAAGCCGGCCGGCCATCTCAAGGAACGCCTCGGGCGGGATGCCGTGCAGCGGATGAATGGGGTCGGAGGTGCCGTTCACCGCGAGATCAAAGGAGACCGAGGCAGGCGCGGTTCCCGCCCAGGCGCCCGCGGCCCATACGCCGAAGGACCAGGCGATCTGGCGAACGCGGCCATAAGCGCCGTCTAGACGGGCGAGTTCGTCCGGGGGGGAGAGGGTCCGGTAATCATATAGCATGAGCACGTCATGGGCCGCGCCGGTCAGGTGAGAGAAGGGACGCTCGTCCATTCCCCAGCCGTTCCAAAACAAAAGCAGGTCCGGGTGAGCCCCTCGCTGCAGCCATTTACTTTTCATGGCCGCCCCTTCCCCGGTGTTGCGCGAATAAACTTCCGGAGCAGCCCGGGCAGCTCGCGCACGTCGTCCCAGTCCAGGTTGGCTGTCAGGGAAATGCGGAGGCGCGCCGTTCCCTCGGGAACGGTCGGCGGACGGATGGCCATAAGCTGGTACCCGCGCCCCTGCAGAAAGTCAGCCGTCTGCAGTGCCCGGTCATTATCGCCGATGAGGACCGGAATAATCTGGCTGTTTCCCAGGATTTCCAAGCCGGCTGCTTTCAGTTCCCGGCGCAGTTGCCCGGACAGGGTGGCCAAATGCGCCAGCCGGGACCGCAGGTCCGGCAACCGCGCCAATAAAAACCGGAGCCAGTGAACCAGAATCGGCGGCAGCGCGGTCGTGTAGATAAAGGGGCGCATGCGATTGACCAGCAGGTCAACAAAGGGCTGGTCAGCCGTGAGAAACGCGCCCAACGCAGCCAGGGCTTTGCCAAAGGTCCCGACCAGGAGATCAATGTCCGGGATCGTGTGCGTGGCCTCGCACCAGCCGAGGCCGCGGCGGCCGAAGACGCCGAACGCATGCGCTTCGTCCACGTACAACAACGCCTGGTGCCGGCGCTTCAGGCGGACCAGGGCCGGCAGGTCGGCGGTGTCCCCGTCCATGCTGAAGACGCTCTCCGTCACCACCAGTTTGTGCCGGGCGCCGGGTCCGTATTTGGCCAGCAGGGTCTCTAAATGGCCGTAATCCAGGTGGCGGAAGCGGTGGAACCGTGCGCCCGAGAGGCGTATGCCGTCCATGAGACTGGCATGCGACAGGCGATCGACAAAGACCTGGTCCTGGGGGCCCAAGAGAGCCGACAGGATGCCCAGGTTGGCTTGATACCCGGAATTGAACACCAGGGCCGACTCGCGCCGGAAACAGCGGGCCAGGTCATTTTCCAGCAGATCGTATTGGCGGTGGTTGCCGGTCAGGAGGCGGGAGGCCGAGGCGCCGAAACCGAAATCGTCGATGAGATCGGAGCGGTCCTGTTGGGCCAGGAATTCCTGGTGAAGGGCCATGTCCGTGGCCAGGCCGAGATAATCATTGGCGGACAGGTTCAGAAATCGCCGGTCTTCACGCCAGACGTATTTTCCTTCCCGTTTTTCCCAGGTCCGCAGTTCCCGGTAATTATTGCGGGCTTTGAGGTCATCCCGCTCCGAGTGCAACGCGGATCTCCAGTCAGGCTGATTGTCCATCACAGGCAGTCCTTTTCGCCTTACTTACCCGCGGCAGCCACGACCGTCTGGATCGCTTCGCGGCTTTTAGCGAGAATGGCGTCGACGTCCTCTTTCGTGACCATGAGGGGTAAAAACCAGTATATCGTATCATCCAGTGGCCGGAGCAGCAGGTTGTTCCGGAGGGACTGGAGATAGATTTGCCACCCGATCCGGCGGGCAGGCTCGAAACGCTTCTTCGCCGCCCGGCTTTTTACCACGTCCACGGCGCCCACGAAACCCAGTTGGCGAATATCGCCGATGAAATCAAAGGACTCGAACTGCCGCAGGCGCTGGCTGAAATAAGCGAGGACTTTCGCCCGGCTGGCGGGCAGGTCCTGCGTCTCGAACAATTTCAGGTTTTCGATCGCGGCCGCGCACGCCAGGGGATTGGCCGTGTAGGTATGGCCGTGAAAAAAGGTCTTGCTGGCCAGGTCGTCGCTGACAAAGGCCTGGTAGATCGGCTCGCGCGTTACGGTCAGCGCCATGGGCAGGTACCCGGCGGTTAGGCCCTTGGCCAGACAGATGAAATCCGGCACGGCCCCGGATTGCTGGTAGGCGAATCGCGTGCCCGTGCGGCCGAACCCGGTAGCGACCTCGTCAAAGATAAGGAGGATATCCAGCTCCCGCGTGAGTTCGCGCAGCCGCTCCAGGTAAGCCGGGGGATACACCGAAATACCGGCCGCGCCCTGCAATAGCGGCTCCACGATAACCGCCGCGATTTCCCGGCGCCGGCGGGTCAGTATTTTTTCCATGGATTGGAAGCACTCCAGGGCGCAGGCCGTATCCCGGGCGGCGTAGGTGAACGCGGACTTGCGGTGCGGGCAGGTCCGGCACTGGGGGGACGCGGCCTGCCAGGACTTGAAGCGCAGGGGCGCGTAGAGCTTATGGTACAGGGCGATGCCGCCCACGCTCATGGCGCCGGCCGTGTCACCGTGATAGGCGTTTTCCAGAAAGACGAAACGCGTCTTTTTTTTCTGGCCCAGATTCTGCCAGTATTGAAATGCCATTTTGAGCGCCACTTCGGTGGAGGTGGCGCCGCTGTCGGAAAAGAAGTGTCGGCACAGGGAGGGATGCAAGAAAGCGGAGAGCCGGTCAACCACTTCCGCGGCCCCGGGATGGGTGATACCCGCGAAATGCACGTGTTCCAGGCGTCCCAACTGGTCAATCAGGCCTTGGTTGATATCCGGGTGGCCGTGGCCGTGGACATTGCACCACCAGGACGAGAGGGTGTCGTAGTATTCGGTGCCGTCCGCGTCGTAGAGCTTGACCCCTTCGCCCCGCACCATGACCAGTGGGTCGCGATCGGCGTAGTCCTTCATCTGCGTGTAGGGGTGCCAGATCAGGCGGCGATCCGTTGCCAGCGTCCGTTCCTTGTCGTACATGGCCAACCTCTCAAAAAGAAATGATCACGAATAAAAATCAAAAGATGATCACGAAGAGCACGAAGCGCTCACCACGAAGAGCACAAAATAAATAAAAAAGATGATCACGAAGTACACGAAGACCTGACCACGAAGAGCACGAAGGAAAAGCAAATTAAGGGTTAAGGACACATAGGTAAAGATAAAGAAAGAAAAGAAAAAAATATGACCAAATGTTTTTACCCCTAATTATTCTTTATTTTTCGTGCTCTTCGTGATCGTTTTTTCTTCTCTTTCGTGTCCTTCGTGATCGTCTTTTTTGATCCGTCTTTATTATTTAAATCCTTCTAATTCATTTAGGAATGTGTTGTCTTCGGCAGTGTCGCGGCCGCGGGTGGTGAGGTAGCCGCCGGTTAAGAGGCCGTTGGCCCCGGCCAGCATGAGCAGGCCCTGAAAGTCCTTCATTTTCGTTTCCCGCCCGGCCGCGAATTTGATGATCCGGCTGGGATGAATCAACCGGAAGAGGGCGAAGGTCTTAGCGATCTCGGACACGGGAACCAAGGGCTGGGATTCCAGGGCCGTGCCGGGGAGGGGGATTAAAACGTTCAGGGGGATCACGTCTACCTCCAGGTCCCGCAGCGTCAGGGCCAGTTCCACGCGGTCTGCCATGGTTTCGCCCAGGCCGATGATACCACCTGCGCAGGTCCGGATGCCCACCGCGCGCAGCAGGCGCAGGGTATGGATACGCGCTTCCACGCTGTGGGTGGCGGACACCAGCTCGCCGTAACGGCGGGGCTCCACTTGCAAATTCAGATTGTAATGATCTAGGCCCGCCAGGGCCAGGGCGGAAACGGTTTCTTCGGACAAAATGCCCAGCGAGGCGCACACGCCCAGATCAGGCAATTGTTCGTGTATAACCGCGATGGCGTCCAGGATTTGCTGGAACTCCGGGGTTACGCGCGCGTAACCAGTGCCGCTGGTGACAATACCAAAGGCGCGCACTCCATTGGCTTGGGCCTGGGCCGCGGCTGCCAGGATAGCTTCCCGCGTAATCAGGGGATAGGTCTCGATCCGCGCGGTATGATAACTGGATTGCGCGCAGAATTTACAGTCCTCGGCGCAGGCCCCGGACTTGGCATTGACAATGGTGCAGGCGTGTGTGTCCGGCGCGAATTGGGTCTGGACTTTATGCGCGAGGGAAACCAGGTCCAGCACGTCGCGGCCCGGCAGGGCGGCCAGGCGCAGGGCCTGTTCCCGGGACAGGCGCTCTTCGGACAGAACCGGATACGCGGCCAGCACGTCCGGATGCATGCGCGCCGGCCGCCGGGTGGATATAGACACGGGCATGCGTGATTCTCCCTTGGGGAAAACGTTTACCCTGGAAACATACCAGGTTGACAATGATTTTACACAGGCCTCCGGGGAAGGCAAGCGAAAAACGCGAAGGTAAAAAAAGAAAAGGGAAAAATAAAAGAATGATCACGAAGAACAAGAAAAAAGATGGATCACGAAGAACACAAAGTCTGTTCACCAAGAGCACGAAGAAATAATAAAAACAATTAAGGGGTAAAAGCATTCGGTCATATTTTTTGCCTTTTCTATTTATCTTTGCCTTTGTGTCTTTAACCCCTAATTTGCTTTTCCTTCGTGTCCTCGTGGTCTTCTTTATTTTTACCTTCGTGTTCTTAGTGATCCTGCTTTATCTTTGCCTTTGTGTCCTTAACCCTTAATTTGCTTTTTCTTCTTGTCCTTCGTGTTCATTTTTTACTTCGTGCTCTTCGTGGTTCTCTTTTATACATTTGGGATAAATATATCTTCATAATTATTCCCGATTTATATATACTACTGGATAAATCCTCCGCCCCGGAGGATTTATCCATATC
>JAUXBQ010000281.1 GCA_030619365.1 candidate division FCPU426 bacterium
CCCAGGCCAAGAAGGACGGTGCCGGAAGCGAAGCGCCCAAAACCATGAAGCTGGCCAAGGACCAGCTCAAACTGGCCCTGTCCGTGCTGGAAGCCAACCGGACAGCCACCAAGAAAGCGGACAAGCACTCGAACCGTGCGGTCCGGCTGGCCGGCAAAGCCATGGAAATCACCACTCTTTCCAAGATGTTCAAGAAGAACAATTATAAAAACGAAGATATCCTACTCTGGCATCAGGAACAGGTCCAGGCCATGTTCAAACCCATTGAAGAAGACATTCGTTTTAACCAACCCCACGACGCTGTGGTCAACAGCCTGAGAAAGTCCGTTGTTTCCCTGCTGGAAATTCAGGAGGCCAACCAGAAAGAGATGGCCAAAAAGCAGGAACAAATTACGGCACTGGAAAATAAAATGAACAAGCAGCTGAGTGAAGCCAAGCAGGCTCAGCTCGCGCAAGAGAAGGCCAAGCAACGGTTCCAAGATGTCAAGGCCATGTTCAAAAAGGAAGAAACGGACGTCTATGGCAAGGACAACGACGTGGTGCTTTCCGTGCACGGGTTTTATTTCCCGGTGGGCAGCGCGGAAATCACCTCGCGCAACTTTACCCTGCTGAATACCATCGCCAGCGCGATCCGGCAATATCCCGAGTCAACGATCAAGATTTCCGGGCATACGGACGCCACGGGCAATAAAAAAACCAACCTGAAATTGTCCATCAAGCGCGCGGAAAGTGTGGCTAAATTCCTGACTGAAATCGGCAGGCTGGAAGCCGGCAAAATCTCCTCGGCGGGCTTCGGCGACACCAAGCCCGTGGCCAGCAATAAAACGGTGGAAGGGCGCAGCAAGAATCGCCGCATCGAGGTTTTCATCAATAATCCAGACTAAGCCGGCATTCTCAGGTTGCCGGTTTTTTCCCATCAATAAAAATAGCCTATCCGTCAGGATGGGCTATTTTTATAATTTAAGGATTATACATGCCCCTGACCAAATCCCGGCACCTGTTCGTTTTCGGATTCATTGCGTTGGCCGCGGTCGCGCTGGCCCAAACTGTCAATACCCTGATACTCAGCCGATTGGCCGTAGGCGAAACCCTGGTAGTCAATCCCCTGCTCTGGCTGACTCACGTCCGGAACACCGGCGGTATCTTCGGGTCTTTCCAGGGCGGGGGATGGTTTTTCGCTTTTTTCACGCTTTGCATATTAACAGGCGTGGTGATTTACCTGGTCCGCGCCCAGGGCATGAAGCTGTTTAATTACATTTGCCTGGGATTGATCACGGGCGGCGGACTTAGCAATATTCTCGATCGGTTATTGTTCGGCGCGGTGATTGACTATTTCAATGTCCAGCAAATTCCGTTTTGGAAGTACATTTTCAATACGGCGGACGTGATGATTCACCTGGGCCTGTGGCCCCTGCTCCTGTTGACTTGGCTAGGCATGAAAACGCCTCCGAACGAGGGACCAAAATGATAACCATTGTATCTCTATTTATTTTATTATTTCTTATGGTCGGTGGCGGCTACTACACGCTGCGCTTCTTTTCCCGTTTGGCTGGTGTCAACATGCTGACCGCCTTTTCCTGGGGGTTCCAGGCCAAGCGTTTCGAGTTGGTGCTGACTTTCATCCTCTTCTACCTCATGGCCTTTGTCATGGTGCTGGTCATGGTCCTGAGGCCCATAACGATCCTGGAAGTCAAAACCTCTCATGTCGGCGGATTGCTGGGATACCAGGAAAGCAACAACCAGGCCATGGTGTATGATTCTTCCCGCCAGGCGTATGTGGCGTACGAAATGTATCCCCCGCCTCCCACCCCTGCTCAATTTACCGATGTTTTCCGGGTCGTCTCTTTTTATCGGCCCTTTTTCCGCAGCCATTATCAAAACGTAGAGGATATGGGTCTGGCCGTCACCTTGATCCTGATATTTATCGGCGCGCTGGGATTGGTTTTAACGTACCTGGTGTTATATGGCTTGGCCGAGGCATACGCCAGTAAAAACAGATTGTCGAATACGCTCTCCCATCAGTTCCTGGCAACCCAATTCCGAAAAATAATCGGCATCCGCTTTACGCAAGCGCTGGTAATCGTGCTGACTGCCTTGGCAATCATCTCCGTGGTAAGCAGCCTGACCGTCCGGGGAATCATGCAGCAATACAGGGAGCAATACCTGCCGGATCAGCAATCGTTGAAAAACCGATTAGAAACAATCATTTCTCCCGGGGATACTGTGCAGGGGCGTTTAATCCGGCGGTTTCACAGGCTGGATAAAGTCTACAATAATTACAATGACCGGGATGTTGACGAGGTGGAATACTATAAAATTTCGGACTTTATCATCGAATTCACGGAATTGACGCGCGTTCCGGTCTACCTCAATTTGCCGCTCCTGGACGAGGGCGAGCCCAGCCAGGCCATAAAAATACTGGATGCCGTGTTCCTGGATGAAAAAGCGGCCGTTCCGTATGAAATAAAAGCCTTTGACTTTATCGTCAAAGACGACTATTCAATCTCGCTCGCCCAGGAAAAATAACGGTTATTTAACCACCGCCACCTTCAAACTCCCCGTCTCTTTCCCGTCCTTGAGCACGTATTGGTGCCTGGCACCAAAATACCTTTGTTTTTAAAACCGATTCCAGCGCATGCTATCTTATCAAATTTTCTGTTTCATTTTTTCTTTGAAAGTGCTATAAAATAACAAGTGTCAACTCTAAATTTTTATTCCAAGACTATTTGGGAAGGGAGATAGAGCATGGCAGCCGCGAAAAAGAAAGCCAAAAAAGCCAAGAAAAAATCCGGGAAGAAAACCAAGAAAAAGACTGTAAAAAAGACAAAAAAGAAAGTCGTGAAGAAAAAAAAGGTCAAAGCCGCGCGTAAGATCAAGAAAAAAGTCGC
>JAUXBQ010000198.1 GCA_030619365.1 candidate division FCPU426 bacterium
AGCACAGAGTGAGGGCCCGGGCCCGCTGCCAAACCTCGAGCGGCAGGCTACGCAGACTTTCGCGGACCGTGGTGATCGCATAAGCGTGTTCCAGGCGCCAGGCAGTTTGCATGAGGCGTATAATTTCGGTTTGGCGGGCGGGCGAAAGCTTCCCCCACACAAAGGTCCACAGCGGAATCTCCTGGGAGACCTCCAGGATGGCTTCGAAAAAATCCAGCGCACGCTCCTCTTTCAGGTCAGCGGGGATGGGACAGAAGGGGCAGGATTTGGGGCATTCCGAGGTTGGATAAACCACTAATTCTTTCCAGATCATTTTTCCCTCACAGACTGATTGCTGGCGATTTATTATATTAGACGGCCAAACCGGAAAATTCTTTTAAAAAAAAATATAAATTATTCTGTCTTGGAAAAACCCAGGAACGCCCGCACTTTTCCGGTTTCCGTGAAGTCGGCCACGGCCAGGTCCGGTTGGTGGGCTGCCAATTGCTCCGTGGAAAAAGGACCAGTGGCCACGGCCAGGGTACGGGCCTGGATGGCCCGGCCGGCGTGAATATCGTGGGGCGTATCTCCGATCACCACCACCTGCCAAGGAGACAGGGTTTGACCCCTGCGCGCCTGCGCCCGTTCCACGGCAATGCGCAGCAGGGTCGGGCGATCTTCGGTGTCAGACCCGAATCCGCCGAAAGCGAAATAGCGGTTGAGTTTGGCAGGTTCCAGTTTGATCCGGGCGCCGGCCTCAAGATTGCCGGTTCCCAGTCCCAGGATCAATTCCGGCTTCCCGGCCGCTTGTTCCAGGAATTCTTCAATCCCGGGCAGGACCTGGTAATCGTCCGCTTGCGCCAGTTCCGCTGGCAGCAGTTCCAGGTAGCAGGAAAAAAAGCGGTCCAATTCCGCGGGCGTCATATCGCGCCCCCGGATTTTTCTCGAAATTTCCCGGGCAATGGAGGGATCAGTCCGGCCGGCCGGGGATATGCGTCCCAGGGCGTCCGGCCAATCCATAACCTCCAGAAAAGCACGGTTCATGGCCCGCAGGCCCGCACCGCCGGTGCGGATCAGAGTGGCGTCAAGGTCAAACAGCAGCAACTGGGGGCCGGGCACTAGAAGCGTACTCCCAGGCCGAATTGCACACCCAGGCTTTCCGTAGGGACACTGATCTCCCGCGATTCCAATCGCGCCGTGTTTTTCTGCGCCGCAGCGCTATAAAACACGTGGACTTGCCAGTAGACGCCGCTCATGCCGCCCCAGGCCAGACCTCCGCTTAAGGCGTAAGCCAGGCCCTGTTCCTGAAAATGATCCCCGGTCAGGGTCCAGCGACGATCCCGCCACGAGGGGCCACCGGACAACCGCAGTTGAAACCAGTTCGACCCAACCTGGAGCCGGGTAATCCAGGCTGCCTCCAGGCCGGCCTCCAATTCCTGGACCCGCAATCCTCCGGGATACAGGGTTTCGGACACGGGCCGCACGTGATTGAAGAAAACCCGGCCAAAGGGGGCCAGGCCGATACCCGTAGTCACCGGACCCTCCGATTGGAATTCAATGAGGCTGCGCAAGTACTCCGCGCGGAAACCCAGGTTCCCCAGATCCCGTTCCTCCACCAGGCCCTGACCTTGCAGGCTGTCCCCCACGCTGCGAAATTGATAGACCAGCGAGAAGATAAACTCATCCGCCAGGGGCAGTGGTGCGGGTGCGAACGCGGGCGCGGGCGCGGGAAATTTCCCCGGGCCGGTGATGGGATCTTCCAGGTGAGCCAGCATGAATTTTCGGTACTCCGCCTGATTCCGGCGCAGGGCCAGATAGTAGGCCTTATCCGCGCTGCCGCGATGATTTAAAATCAGCAAGTTGGCGAATATCAAAGCGCCGGCGAGGTTCTCGGGCCGGTACCCGCTCTGCGCGGCCACGGCAAAACCAATGGTCCCGGCCAGGTAGAGCAGCTCGGAATACAAGGTCGTCGAGGATTCGCGCATGCCGGGTTCCAGGGTTTCCTCGCCCAGGCCCGGCAGCACGGAGGACAGTTGCGCCAGTTGCCGCGGATTAAAGTAGGGGATATCCAGGGTGGACCGGGCTTCCCTGCTCAGGGGATGGTCAGGATGCCTCATTCCAAAACCGGCCAGCGCCCCGGCGTCCCCCTCCCGCTGCAGCCAGTTGTCCCAGGCCAGTTGATAGACAGCCCAACCGGCAACCAGGGAGTCCGGGTAATCCTGTAAAAACCGCCAATAAGCATTGGTGTCCACCCTGGTCACCGTGTCCCGCACAATTTCCTCCAGCAGCGCGGCCAAGGCGGACAGCTCGGGATCATCCGGCGAGATATACGGATTCCGCGAGATATAGGCATAAACGGATTTGATCAGGCGGGAGTAATCCTGCTTCGGATCGAACATGGACAGATCCGAAACTTCGTAGTCCGGCTCAGGCAGCAGCGGCAATAAAGGACTGTCTGTCAGAAAATCCCGGAGGTATTGGCGAAAGGATTGCGCGTGATCACGCTGTTCCAGGGATTCCGCCGTCTCTCCCAGCACAAAAAGCTCCAGGTCTTCCAGCTTCCCGGTCCGCTCGCCCGGTTCCCGGGCCTGCATCGCCTGAACCGCGAGCAACAGGCGCTCATTCAGACTGGGCAAGGGCGAGGCCTCGGCAACGGCCTGCCACCCCAGGCCCAGGCACAGGCCGATGGCAAGCAGGTAGGACGCGCTATTTCTCATTCGACCCTCCCGGGCGGGCTCGCCGGGCCGGCCACCACCACCACGATGACAGGCTCACGGCCAGATACAGGCCCGCCAGCACGCGAAAAATCCACAAGGGCGCGCCCCAGTGCTCCACGTAAATCAACCGTTCAAACCAGCTGGCTAAAAAGGATCCTTGGTAGGAAAAATCCGGCGCGGCCTGGCCACGAAAAAATTCCTCCCCAATGGTCAGGGGGCAATACCAGTTCAGCACGGCCAGCAGGATATAGGAAGTCAACCCCAGGGCATGCACCAGGCGCAGGCCGCGGGAGCGCAGAAGCACGGCCAGCGGGAACCCGAGCAGCATAAACAGCACCCAGAGGAAGTGCATGGCCAGTAATCCGTCCGCCCAGAATGCGCTCATGGTTGTTCAGAGGCCCTGCCATTCGGGATTATAAGATTTCCGCGGCCATGGCTGCCAGGGGCGAACGCTCGCTCTTGGTCAGCGTAATGTGTCCGAACATCTGCTGGGATTTAAAGCGCTCCACCAGGTAGGTGAGCCCGTTGGAACTGGAATCCAAATAGGGATTATCGATCTGGTAAGGGTCCCCGGTCAGCACGACTTTTGAACCTTCGCCGGCTCGCGAGACGATGGTTTTCACCTCGTGGGGCGTCAGGTTCTGGGCCTCATCTATGATGATGAACTGCTTGGGGATCGACCGGCCGCGGATATAGGTTATGGGTTCCAGGACGATCTTGCCGCTTTCAGTCAGATAGCGGAGCGTTCCCTCCCCGGTCTCCTCGGATTCACCGTTTTGATCCATGAGAAACTCAAGATTATCAAAGATCGGCTGCATCCAAGGGGCGATTTTCTCCTCCTTGGTGCCCGGCAGGTAACCGATGTCCCGGCCCAGGGGAATCACGGGCCGGCTGACCAGGATGCGGCGAAAACGCCGTTCGTCCATGGTCAGGCGCAGGGCGGCGGCAATGGCCAGCAGGGTTTTGCCGGTCCCGGCCGACCCCACCAGGGTGACCAGGGGAACCGTGCTATCCAGGAGCGCTTCCAGGGCGAATTTCTGTTTCAGGTTCTTGGCCTTGATCCCCCATACTTCCTGTTCGCCCATCTGGAGCGGCACCACGGTCTTGTCCTTCCAGTTCACCTTGCCGACCCCGCTCTGGCGCGTGGTTCCGGTCATTTCGCGCAGAATAACGAATTGGTTCGGATAGACTTCATGCTTGCCCATGGGGATTTTCTTGTCCGCATAAAACCGGTTGATCGTCTCCTCGGGCACTTCCAGGGTCACACTGCCTGAATACAGCTCCTCGATATTCACCTTGTGGTGTTCGAAATTCTCGGCCACCACACCGAAGACGTCGGCCTTGACGCGCAGATTGACGTCCTTGGTGACCAAGCGCACGTTTTCCACACCGCGCTGCTGCAGGGTTATGGCCGTGGCCAGAATCTGATTGTCGACTTTATGGTTGTCCAGCCCCTTCAGTATCATCTCGGGCATCTCGACCGGAATTTTCAGGATGCCTCCGTTTTCCATCTTTACGCCCTGGGAGAGCGAGCCCTGGCCCCGCAGGCTGTCGATGAAGCGGGACACCGCCCGGGCGTTCTTGCCCTTTTCATCGTTGAGCTTTTTAAACCTGTCCAGTTCCTCCAGGGCGAGGATCGGGATAATGACGTAGTTGTCCCCGAACATGGTAATGGCCTGCGGATTATGCAGCAGAACATTGGTGTCCAGGATGAAGGTTTTGAACGTGGGCTTTTCGGCCGTGGTTTTGGTTTTTTTCATCGTATTTTTTCCAGCCACCCGTGCACATCCTCCCGTTCTCCGCGAAGCACGCCGAAGAAGGCCTTCTGGATCGCCGTGGTCACCGGGCCCCGCTTACCGTCGCCCACCATGATCTTATCCACCTTGACGATGGGCGTGATCTCGGCCGCGGTGCCGCTCATGAACGCTTCATCCGCCACGGTAAGACTCTCGCGCGGCAGCACGTGCTGTTTCACGGTGTACCCCAGCTCGCGCGCGAGCTGAAAGACACAATGGCGCGTGATCCCGGGCAAAATGCTCGAAGACGACGGGGGCGTGTACAACGTGTTGTTTTTCACAATGAATAAATTCTCGCCCGATCCCTCCGAAATATAGCCAAAGGTATCCAGGGCGATGCCCTCGTCAAACCCGTCCTGCAATGCTTCCATTTTCACCAGCTGGGAATTCATGTAATTCGCGGCCACCTTGGCCATGGACGGCAAGGTATTGGGCGCC
>JAUXBQ010000124.1 GCA_030619365.1 candidate division FCPU426 bacterium
CGCCTTGGGCCGGGAAACGCAAGGGGGAGGGATCACCCTGCTCGAATTGGAAAGAAGGGAATGACCATGCCGCACTCCATTCCGCGCCGGGGCAGCCGCCGCACTGTTTACCGCGCCCTCTGGAAGCGCCTGGCCGCCGGTTTGCTCGACCTGCTGGGCACCATCGCCGTGCGACTCGTGACCCTGGGACGCGGACTCAAGCCCGACCCGGAAATCCTGGGGGACCCCCGGAACATTTTAGTCGTGCGTTTGGATCATATCGGCGACGTGCTGTTCGCCCGGCCGAGTTTGGCCGCGCTCCGCGCCGCCTATCCCCGGGCCCGCATCACGGCCCTGGTCTCATCCGTTGGCCGGGAACTCTTGGCCGCGGACGAAAACGTGGACGAAGTTATGGCCTGGGACGCCCCCTGGTTCGCGCGCCGCCAAGCCCCGCGCAGGGGGCCGGGTCGAGGCGCCATTCTCAGCCAAATACGCTCGCGTAGATTCGATCTTTCCCTGGATTTGCGCGGCGATTTTCGCCATCATGTGCTGCTGGCCCTGGCCGGTGTGAAGACGCGCGTGGGGTACGGAATCACGGGCGGCGCCTGGCTGCTGCACGTCCCGCTGCGCCTGCGCGTGGGCGTGCACGAAGTGGAGCGCGACTTGGACGTCGTGCGCGCCCTGGGACAAGCGGCCGCGGCCACGGGGTACGCGCCGATCTCCCTGACTCCCGAGGAACAGGCCTTCGGGAAAAAGAGCTGGTCCGGTTCCGGTTGCCGCGTGGCCGTGCATCCAACGGCCGGGGACCCGCGCAAGTGCTGGCCCCCGGAACGTTTTGCCGGGATATGCCGGCAATTGGCGGACCAGGGTTGTGAAGTCATCCTGGTGGGAACCAAGGCCGACCGGGACCGGGCGGAAAAAATCGCCGGTCTTTCCGGATCACCACTCAAGGTGCTGACCGGGCAAACCACGCTGCGGCAGCTCGCGGGCCTGCTGTCCGAAGCGGATCTCCTGTTGGGCAATGATTCCGGGCCCGCGCACCTGGCCTTGACCCAGGGCGTGCCCGCGATCATGATCTGGAGCGAGACCAACACGGCGGAAGAATGGGGGCCGTGGGGAAAATCCGCGGAAGGCGTGGTCATTCGTCATCCCGGCCGGCCCGAAGCCGAGCCGGAAACGCTGGCCGCGGCCCGGCGCCTGCTGGGCCGCTCCGGCCGGGCCCCTGAAGGAGTGAACCCCCAGGCATGAAACAATTGCTGCTGCTGGCGGTGAGAATCTGCTGCAATCTCTGGCCGGGAAAAAAGCTGAAGGCCACAAGCCTCAGGCGCATACTGATCATCAAACTGTGCTGCATTGGCGATATTTTGTTTACCACGCCGGTGCTGCGCGCCTTGAAGGCCAATCTGCCCGAACTGCGCCTGGGGTACATGGTCACGGCCTGGTGCCGGGAACTGGTGGACGCCGACGAACGGGTAGAGGAGGTCATTGAGTTCAACGCCTACGAACGGATTGGTTGGGTGGAAAAAGCGCGGCGTGCCTGGCGGGTGATCCGTCAGATTCGCCGGGGCCGTTATGACGCGGTCCTGGTTCTCCACCGCTCGCCCCTGGCCGGCCTGCTGGCCCTGGCCGGCGGCGTGCCCATTCGCATTGGCTTCGACTGGCAGGGGGAGGGCGCGGCCCTGACGCACCGGATTCCTTTTCGAGTGGATGCGCACGAGATCGACCGCAACCTGGATTGCCTGGGTCCCCTGAAAATCGCGCTGCAGGGCATACAGCCCGAACTGATTCCGCCGGCCGTGGCCCAAACCGAGGCCGAGGCTTTTCTAAAGCAGCGTGGGCACGCGGACTACAGCGGGCCGCTCATCGCGGTGTTCCCGGCCGGTGGCGTGAATCCCGGCACCACCATGACCACCAAACGTTGGCCACTGAACGGATACCGCGAACTCTGCACGCAACTGGTGGCCCGGTACGGCGCGAGCATCCTGCTGGTGGGGAACCGGGAGGACGCGGCGGCCGGGGACCAACTGGTGACGGATGCCGCCTGGCGCCAGGCCGTTATTCGCTCGGAAGGCAAAACCTCGCTGCTCACGCTGGCTGCCCTGCTGCAAAAGTGCGCGCTTTTTATCGGCGGTGACTCCGGGCCCCTGCATATTGCGGACGCGGTCGGCATACCCACGGTGTCCATGTTCGGGCCCACGGACCCCAAGCTCCTGGCGCCCCGGGGCGAACGGCACCGGGTACTTTACAAGTCAATGGACTGTTCACCATGTTATAATCCCGTCAGCGTGCGCCAGTCCGACGTTACGGTGTGCCGCTTGGGCACCCTGGCGTGTATGAAGGAAATTACCGCGGCCGAGGTGCTGGCCGCGGCGCGGGAACTGCTGGAGCAGAAAGGAATTCACGAGTCATGAGAGTCGCCCTGGTGCACGACTGGCTCAACGGCATGCGCGGCGGGGAAAAAGTCCTGGAAGTGCTGTGCGAGCTGTATCCCCAGGCGGAAATCTTCACGCTCGTTTACGATCCGGCCCGGATCTCGGATACCATTCGGGCGCATCAAGTGCACACTTCGTTCATCCAGAAACTCCCCGGCAACCGGCGCGGGTACCGGAATTACCTGCCGCTTTTCCCGGCGGCCGTGGAACAGTTCGATCTGCGCGGGTTTGACCTGGTAATTTCCAGTTCCCATTGCGTGGCCAAGGGTGCGCTCACCGAGCCGCAGGTGCCGCATATCTGCTTCTGCCACACGCCCATGCGCTATGCCTGGGAGCAATACCACGAGTATTTTCCCCCGGAACGGCTGGGCTGGTTCAAACGCTGGCTGATTCCGCTGGCCCTCAGCCGCCTCCGGGTTTGGGACGTGGCCAGCAGCCCGCGGGTGGACGCCTTTCTCGCCAACTCGGCGCACGTGGCGCGACGCATCCGGGCTTATTACGGCCGCGAGGCGCAGGTGGTGCACCCGCCGGTCGAGGCCGCGCGCTTCCAGCCGGTGAAACGCCCGGGCGACTATTACCTGATCGTGTCCGCCCTGGTGCCGTACAAGCGTATTGACCGGGCGATCGCGGCTTTTAACGAAATGAAAAAACCCCTGGTGGTCGTGGGGCACGGGCCGGAGTATGGCCGGCTGAAAAAACTGGCCGGGCCGACGATTACCTTTAAACCCAACGTCGGCGAAGAGGAATACCTTTCGCTGTACGCGACCTGCCGGGCCTTCATTTTTCCGGGCGAAGAGGACTTCGGCATCACTCCCCTGGAGGCCATGGCCTCGGGCCGGCCGGTGATCGCGTTCGGCAAGGGCGGCGCCCGGGAAACCGTGGTGGACGGCCGCACCGGCCTGTTCTTCGCCGAACCCACGCCGCAATCGTTGGCCCAGGCGGTCCAGCGTTCGGAAAAAATACGCTGGGACACGAAACGCATCCGTAGCCGGGCCCTGGAATTCGATCGCCCGAAATTCAAACAGCGCCTGGCCGCGGGCATCGCGCGGAGCCTGAGGGAATTTAATCTCAACCTGAACGGACCGCGTGGCAAACGCGAGCCGCGGGCCTCCAAGAGGAAATAGATGGTACGCAAAGGAATCAGCTTGTTCTTTCATTATTTAAACCTGGGCGCGGATGTGCTGGCCGGGGCCGGAGCCATTCTGGCCGCGTATTTCATCCGCTTCTCCGGCTGGCCCATTCCCGTGCAACACGACATCCCGGCCCTGATGCTCTATATCCAGGCCCTGCCCGTAGTCGTGCTGGTGATACTGATCAGCTACCAGTACGCGGGCTTGTATTTGCAGCGCCGCGGCATATCCGGCGTGGACGAATTTTCCCGGCTGGTCAAAGCCACCTCCGTGGCATTTTTAATCATCATCGGGCTGACCTATTTTTCCCGGCGCGTGGCGTACTCGCGCGTGGTCCTGGTCTATGCGTGGTTCCTGTGCATTGTGCTGGCCACACTGTTGCGGTTTCTGTTGCGCGGGCTCCAAATGTTTCTGCGGCGCCGCGGGGTCGGGGTGTCCCGGGTCCTGCTGGTGGGCCTCACGCAGACCGCCAAGCTGGTGGCCGAGCAAATCAAGCGTTATCCGGGACTGGGCTACCGGGTGCTAGGCGTGGTTTCCGAGGAGAGTGGCAAGAAAAACACCTTTGAGGCGATCAAGGTATTAGGCAGTCTGCCCAACCTGGCTGGCCTGGTCCGGGGCCATCGCATTGACGAAGTTATCTTCGCCCTGCCGGCCAAGGCGCACGGGAAGATTGAGGACCTCCTGCTGGATCTCGAGATCACGGGCGTGGAATTCAAGATCGTATCCGACCTGTTCGGGATCATCACCAATCCCATGAGCGCGGACGAGATATACGGTATCCCGGTATTCGCACTCAAGGAAGCCCCGCTGACCCGCCTCTTTGCCCGCTTCCTGAAGCGGTCCCTCGACCTGGCGCTGACTATTCCCGGCCTGCTCCTGCTTTCACCGCTGCTGGCATTTATAGCGCTGGCCATCAAGCTCACCTCGCCCGGCCCGGTCTTTTTCCGTCAGGAGCGCGTGGGCCGGGGAAATCAACCCTTTCTGGTTTACAAGTACCGGTCCATGGTGCAGCACGCGGAAAAACACACCGGCCCGGTCTGGACTAAAAAAGGGGACGCCCGGGTCACCCCCGTTGGCGCCTGGCTGCGACGGACGTCCTTTGATGAACTGCCGCAGTTGTTCAACGTGCTGAAAGGCGAAATGAGCCTGGTAGGGCCCCGGCCCGAACGGCCCCATTTCGTGGAGCAGTTTAAAACCCGCATCCCGCGCTACCTGGAACGGCACAAGGTCAAGGCCGGTATCACGGGCTGGGCCCAGGTGCACGGCCTGCGCGGCGACACGCCCATTGAGGAAAGGACCAAGTACGACCTGTGGTACGTGGAAAACTGGTCTTTGGTCCTGGACCTTAAAATCATCCTTCGCACCGCCCTCGAAGTCTTCCACCATACAGATGCGTATTAAAAAGATTTATCCACGAAATACACTTTGTGTTAAATCCGAAATCCGAAGCACTAAATTCCAAACAATATCAAAATTCAAATCCGGCATGCGCCGGACAAGTTGTTCCAATGACCAAACATCCGTTTCCAATTTTGAATTTCGGTTATTTGAATTTGTTTAGGATTTAGATATTCGTATTTAGAGTTTGTCTTTTCATTCGTGTCCTTTCGTGAGTTTCGTGGATATATCTTGTGTTATTGCTTCCCGAACGGTGGTTGTGGCGAAAAAGGATTGGAAAGCAAGGATATAATAGCCTGGCCCGGTTTCGGTCCGGACCTTTGGAATTTTTGAAAAAAAATGAAATAAAATCTTGGAATTTTCGGTCTAACGTTTTAGAATCTGAAGGTTCCACAAAACATTGTTAGGAGTCATTACGAATATGTGCAAAGTACTGATTGTCGATGATGAACCGCGCTTTTTGACGACCTTGAGCTTGGCGCTTGAGGACTGGTATGAATGCAGCACAGCCAAAAGCGGGGAAGACGCACTCCTGGGGATCAACGATAAGTGCCCCCATTTAGTCATTACGGATTATTTCATGCCCGGCATGGATGGGTTGGAACTGATCGAAAAACTAAAAACAGAGCATTGCAGTCCCAAGGTTATTCTTATCTCCGGCCGTTTAAACTCGGAAATAGCTCATCAAGCCAGGGAACTCGGCGCTGCGGATTGCATTGTCAAGCCTTTTGACCTGGGCGATTTACGGAGCCGGGTCGAGCGCGCGCTGCAAGAGAAGAACGCCTAACCATTTGATTCCGCACCACCAGCCCGTGATTAATTATTTCCTATCCATTTATTCTATGTTAATCTGTGTGCATCCACAGCGGTCATACATGCTATAAAAATTTGCCACAGATACACACAGATGCACACAGTAAGAAAAAAGTCCGGGTTAAAGACTTTTTTTTTTAACCCTAATTATTTTTTCTGTGTGAATCCGTGCGCATCTGTGGCTATTTATTCATTTTTGTTTTTATCCGTGGTGATTTTTTCAGGTTGATTTTTCAGGAGGGTTATATGCGAATTTTAATCAGCGGCGGGGCCGGGTTCATCGCTTCCAACGTGGCGGACGCCTATATTCAGGCTGGGCACGAAGTGGCCATCGTGGACAATCTCTCCTCAGGCAACATCGAGAATGTAAATCCAAAGGCCAAGTTCTACCAGGTCGACATTGCCGATCCCCGGGTGGAAGAAGTCTTCGCGGAATTCAGGCCCGAGGTGCTGAACCATCACGCGGCCCAGATTTCCGTGCCCCTGTCCGTGGACGATCCACGGGAGGACGCGCGGGTTAACGTACAGGGTTGGCTGAATCTCCTGGAAAGCTGCCGCCAGCACAAAGTGGGACGGGTGATATACGTTTCTTCGGGCGGTGTGGTTTACGGAAAACCGGAAAAACTACCGGCAGACGAAACCTATCCCCTAAATCCCGAGTCTCCTTACGGGATTTCCAAATTTACCGGCGAGCTCTATCTCAAGTTCTTCGCGGCGCAGACCGGCTTGAAATACGTGGTTTTTCGCTACAGCAACGTGTACGGGCCGCGGCAGGTGCCGCATGGCGAGGCAGGCGTGGTTTCCATTTTCATCCAAGCCCTGATGGCCGGGAAAACCCCGACGATCTTCGGCGACGGTGCCGTAATCCGCGATTACGTGTTTGTGGGCGACGTGGTGGACGCCAATGTCAGGGCCCTGGACCGGGGAGAAAACATCGCAGTCAATATAGGCACCGGAATTCCCACCAATGTGAGTCAGTTATACGCGGCCATCCAAACCAGCATGCAAAATAACACCCCGGCCCAGCATGGACCGCCCCGCCGGGGAGACCTGCAGGCGAATTATTTAAACGCCGCCTTGGCCGGAAAAATCCTGGGCTGGAAGCCAGGGACCAGCCTGGCCGAGGGTATTGCCCGAACCTATGAATATTTTAAAAATCAGGCCCAGGGAGCATAAGGCATGAAAGCCATTATCCTGGTGGGCGGCGAAGGAACGCGGCTGCGGCCCCTGACCCTCAACCGGCTCAAAAGCACGGTGCCCATGGTGGGCCGTCCGTTCCTGGAATACCAGTTCGCCCTGCTCAAACAGCACGGGATCAGGGACGTGGCCCTTTCCATTTGTCACAAGCCCGAGCTGATCCGCCGCGTGTTTGGGGACGGGCGCCGCTTTGGCCTGAAGCTGAAATACGCGGTGGAGAAAACCCCCTTGGGTACGGCTGGGGCCATTAAAAACGCCGAGCGCTTCGTGGCCGGCTGGGAGCCCGTGGCCGTGTTGAACGGCGACGAGCTCTCTAATTGGGATTTCACCCGCATGGCGGCCGTGCATCGCCGCCATAAGGCCTTGCTCACCATCGGACTGACCTGGGTGGCGGACCCCTCCGCCTATGGCCTGGTGCAAGTCAACGCCCAGGGCCGGGTCCAGCGGTTTGTGGAAAAACCCAGCCTGGACGAAGGGAAGAGCCACTGGGTGAATTCCGGTCTGTACATCTTCTCTCCTGCTGCTTTTACCTACATCCCCCCCAGGGTTCACTACTCGGCTGAGCGGGAATTGTTTCCCGCGCTGTTGTCCACCGGCCAGCCGGTCTGGTCCTACGGGAGCAGGAACTACTGGAAAGACATTGGAACCACGGACAAGTATCACCAGGCGCATATCGACATCCTGGAAGCGCGCATGAGCCTGCTGCCGGTGGGGAAACCCTGGAAACGAAATAAACAAATCCGGCTGGGCAGCCAGTGCGTTCTGCATCC
>JAUXBQ010000262.1 GCA_030619365.1 candidate division FCPU426 bacterium
ACATGGCTACGATCCGACTTGGCATGATCTATGAAAATACTTGGAATGGCACATCGTGGGAATCACCCATAGATATTGGCTCGCCACAGGAAACCTGTGAATTTTCCGGATTGTTCTTGGGCCGTGGAAGAGGGATTGGTGTAGATAATTATTTGTACGCGAGTTCGAAAAAAACCTCTGGGACACGGAAGATCTATGAATATTATTGGTCTGAAACGCTTTTAACACCAACTCCAACGATTTCAGCTACTTCTACAGTGACCCCAACTAATACTCCTACTGTTACCCCAATTGTATTCGACCAGACTGCAACCCCTACTATTACAGGAACCGCGCTGGTTGATTTTTCAGGTAAAATAATATCGAAAAATTATGTATATGCTGCACCGAATCCTGTTCGCGGTGATACTGCAAATATTGTTGTGTTTACTCAGCAATGGGCGCATGTGACTTTGGGCCTATATACAACAATTAATCAACGAGTATTTGAAATTGAAAGAGATTATGGAATAGGTAAAAATATTGAACAAATTTACATTGGGAACTTAGCCAACGGGGTATATTTATTATTGGTTAAAGCAAGGAATGCAGAAGGCGAGGAAGAAAAAATAATAAAAAAAATCGCTATTGTCAAATAGAATGAACTCCCCCTGCTCCGAAGGGGGAATATGCCAGGAGGACGCGGTGAAAAAAAACAGGGTCTTAATCATTTTGGGGATAGGGTTCATGTTTTTGTGCGGTAAGGTCTCAGCCACTGAAGTCATCGGCGCCACGCCGGGCAATGGCGGGGACAGCGTCGAGACAACCTTTCACTTCGACGCAAATAACGCGAATTTTCAGATGACGCGCTCGGACGGAACCTCGCTGACCACAGGAGACTTCCCGCTGGCGTATGGTTCGGCTGTGCAGATTTTTAACGATGGCAATGACTGGGTGACGAAAAAAGGCCTGCAGGTCCTGGGCGCGGACTTGTCAGGTGCGAATTGGAGCAACGCGGCTTTCCCGGTTCAGGGCACTGTATCTATTGATCCGTCCCTGGGTCGGTTCAAGTTCGCGTCGTCGTCCTGGAACAGGATGGGGTTTATTAATTCCACTATCGGCAGTCTCAACGCTAATCCCGCCCAAATGGTTATACATTCCGATGGCAGCGCTATCTGTGTGTACTCACAAACCCAAGGCGTGAACGAACGTATTTACGCCCGTCATTATTATCCGGCCACCGGCTGGCAAAGTGCTGTCATCATTGATTCGGTTGTCGCGGTTCCCACCCATAATGCCGCTCAGCCGGAGATCGCCATGGACGCTTCGGGCCGGGCAATCTGTGTGTTCTTACAAGCCAGCCCCACCACCATCTACCAGCCGCACGCGAATGTTTTTCTTCCAGGCACGGGTTGGCAAGGCGCGACTCCGATAGACGCGGGCCTTACCAACCACGCAGAAGATCCTAAGGTGGCCTTGGCCAATGGCAAGGCGATATGTGTATACCAGCAGCAAGATGCCAGTGGAAATGACCGTATTTATGCGACTGAATACACACCAGCCACTGGCTGGTACGGCGCTGTAACCATTGACGCAGACGATTCCTTTGACAATCGATATCCCCAGATCGCCATGAATGAGAGCGGCAAGGCTTTTTGCGTTTACCGCCGGATGGATTCTCCGGAACGAGTACACGTGAACGAATACCTGCCCGGCATCGGGTGGCAGGGCATCATCCCCATTGATCCTGGGACAGTACCCGCACTGCCTGCGGATCTGGCCATCAACAATGCCGGTTTTGCTGTTTGCTTAATGGTCCTTGTGGCACCCGGCCCGCAAGTTTTTCTGTATGCTATAGAAAATGCTCCCGGTGTGGGGTGGACCTCGCCGGTAGAGTTAGCTTCTACAACCATTCTCCCGTTTGGCGGCGCCGCCGTATCCCTCAACCAGGCTGGCCAGGGACTGGCCGCCTACTGCCTGAGCGACGGCGCCAATGACCGGATTTACACCCGCGCATACGCAACTGGAGCGGGCTGGTCCAGCGCAACCTTGATCGACGCTGGTCCGGGTCAGGACGCGAGCTTACCGAAAATTGTTTTGAATGACCAGGGGAAAGCAATGTGCGCGTTTATACAGAGTGACGGAACCAATGACCGGATATACGCCAATCACTTGGCATTCGGACAGGGCTGGTCAGGCGTCCGCGTGCTCGACCATGGATTTGGCTATGACACTGATAATGTGGGAATCGCCATAAATTCCGATGGGGAAGCATTTTGTGTTTGGCGGCAATTCGACGGCGTCCAGTACCGGGTCGATGTCAGTCGCTTTCAGAACGAAGTTCCCGCGGGCACTATGCAGGTCCGGTATTATTATGACGAGACGCCCACCATTTCCTTGCCAACAGAAAACGTCTTGACGATTGCCAACCGCAAAATCGAACCCTTGCAGGGTGGGAAAGTTTCCATCCAACTCGCTCTGGCACAAGCGGGTAAGACCTCAATCAAGATTTATACCCTCCAAGGAAGATTGGTTAAAACACTCAGCAACGAATACCTCGCAGCCGGAAGTTACACCTTTGACTGGGCCGCGCTGAATAATGGCGGTGACCTCATTGCCAGCGGCGTGTACATCATTCGCGTACAGGCGCCGGGGGTGGATGAAACCCAGAAAGTGGTAGTCATTAAATAGTAATTATGAGAATATTTACATTATCCAGGAGGGTAAAAAAATGAAAAAAATCATGTTGAGCGTGTTGGTGGGTTCGGTCATGTTGGTCCAGGCGGGAAACGTGTTGGCAGCCGGCACATCGGGCGGGATTATCCTGAAACAGGCCGTGGGCGCGCGCGCGCAGGGCATGGGCGAGGCCTTTACCGGCGTGGCGGACGATGCCACCACGCTGTTCTGGAACGTCGGCGGCTTGAGCCAAGTGACAGGATTTCAGGCCAATGTCTCCTATTTGGCAGGCTTGGCGGAGTCCGCTTACCAGCAGGTCATGGGAACCTACCAGGTGGACAACCTGGGCACTTTTGGCTTGGGTGTCAATCTCCTGCAGGGCGGCATGATTACCCTGGATAATGCCAACGGCACCACCAGCGAAGTGCAATCGCAGAGCGACCTGGCTGTCAGCGCGGGTTTTGGCGTGAACGTCAGCCCGGCGCTGGGTGTGGGGATCGGACTGAAATTCCTGAGCAGCACCCTGGTGGAAGAAGTTTCCGCCACAGCCTTTGCCGTGGACCTGGGCGTGCTCCTGGCCGTGGATGAACAGCTCTCCGTGGGTCTGGCCTTGCAAAACGCGGGCACGGAAATCAAGTTTCAGGACGAAGGCGACCCCCTGCCGCTGACGGCCCGGGT
>JAUXBQ010000237.1 GCA_030619365.1 candidate division FCPU426 bacterium
CCACCCAGGCGCCGGTGGCGACCCAAATCGGATTCGCGCCGACCGCGGCCAACCCCGTGCGTTCGGTCACTGAAATCGGCGACTTCATCGTGGCCCAGATGGACGCCGCCAGCAGGGTGCACCTGATTGTGGCGGACGGCATCACCCCGTTTATGGACGGCCGGATCATCGGTCAGGACGTGTCGCATCCCCAGACCGGAGCCGTGATCGCGCGGCGCGGGGACCAAGTCAACGAGGCGCTGCGCACGACCCTGGCCGAAGCCGGCGTGCTCCGGCTCAGCATATTGTTCGACCAGGATTACATGCAGGCCGAGCTGATCAATGAGACGCTCAAACATGGCGTGCGCGATCCCCGGACCAGCGAGGTGATTGCCCGGGCCGGCCAGGTTTTGGATGCCGGAACCATCGACGCCATTTTCCAGGCCGGCCACAATGAGATCGAAATTCAGGCCAATCAATTTATTGCCGTGGAAAAAGAAGACTGCGCGGGCTGGTACCTGGGCCCGCGGCCCGGGGGAAAAATGAACCCGGACCAGGCGAACAACCGCACGGCGCCCACCGCGGCGGACGAGGCCTTCGTGTTTTTCCTGACAAGCAAAAGATTCCAGATTTACAGCGGCATCCAAGCCGAAGCGGATTTGGCGCAATACCTCGCGGACAGCAAACAGGTGGTGGATCAGCGGGAGATCGAATACGCCAGCCTGAAAAACTTCTTCAATGAGGCATCCGACGGCGGCGCCGAGTATATCCTCGGTTACCTGCGCCGCACCATCGGCGCCTGGGGTACGCTTCAGCCCACGCCCTCTGAAATCAACCTGGCCGACCGCTCCGAGACCTTCAACTACTGGGTGACCAATTCCGCGGAATTCCAGAACGTCTTTACCATGGTCTTCAATGATCCCGAATTATGGGCCTCCATGACCGCCGCCGAACAGCGGGAGTTCCTGGAATACTATTGGACCAACGTCAAGTGGTTCCGTTTCATGCAAAGCCCGCTCGGCAGCGCGTTCATGAAGCAAGGGTATAAAATGTTCAAGGGCCGGTTCGGTAATATGCTTTGGGACAACAGCCTGGTGGCGTATAAGTTTCCCATGCAGAAAGAGTTGGCCAGCTATAATATGCCGGATGAGGTCCAGGGCCTGCAAATCGTGTCGCTGTTCCGCGGGTATGAAAACCTGAATTCCGGGTTCACCGGAAAACGCGTGGTGAGTATCGGCGGTGAACAAATGGTCCTGGGCCATCCGGACAATCAATCCATATTTCAGTGCTACGCGGAAAGGGCGGACGATGCGGATCTTACCGCCGAAGGCTACGAGTACTACAAAGATCAGGATGGGAAAAATGCGGTCATTGATCCCCTGCAGAAAAATCTGATCTCCCGCTGGGTAAGTACTCCCGCCAGCGAGAACTTCCGCGTCGCCGAAGAGTGGGATGTGCCCTTCGGCGTCATGGGGGTGCAGCAAAATTTCGTATTTGAATCCTTAAACGGGGAACGCGACTTGGAGGCTTTCAATTTTGCCTTCTATTTCTCCAACCTCGACATAGAAGACCCGGCTTTTGAATCAGGAAGTGAACGGTTTAAACCGGCCATGCAGCAAAAAAGCTATCTCTATTTTGTTCACCGGAATGGCGAAACCACGATCCTGGATCCGGATGATTTCATAGACCAAGTGCAGCAATCCGGAAACCCCTGGATCGATCTCGCCTCCCTCTACAATGACCCGGAGAATCCGGTGGATATGATTTTAGTCGGGAGTTTCGACAAAGCCGGGGCGATCTACCAGAAGGATCAGCAGGAGCTGCGTCCCGAGCAGTTGTGGTTAAAAGTGGAGACTTTTTCCCCTCCGGCCGGGAAATCCTTTAATTCCTGGACGGCCGTGGACTACAAGTTTAAGCCCGAGGTTACGCTGCGGGAGGGAGAAACTTATCGTTCGCCCACCATGGTCATGTCGCCGTTCTGGGCCATCCAGGCCAATCATGAGGAATGGGACCGGATTTTGGCCGAACGGGTTCCGGCGGACCAACTCTTGCGTGAAGACCCGGCCTCACCCCATATTCAGAGAAAATTCGCCCCCTTTGACGATGTCCCTTACGCTGTACTGGCCGCTTACCTGCGCAGCCTGTCCATTAGGCAAATGAAGGATTACACTGACTTCGCCCGGCATGATGTTTTGAACGAAGCCGGCGGGATTATTCATACCGAAACGCTGACCTATGAGGAATACCGGAAAATCATAGACTTCTCGCTGCCCCTGGGCATGGACGCTTTTAATAAGATGTACGACTATCTGGCG
Source organism: candidate division FCPU426 bacterium (assembly GCA_030619365.1). Lineage (GTDB taxonomy): Bacteria > Oederibacteriota > JAAXVQ01 > JAAXVQ01 > JAUVAV01 > JAUXBQ01. The sequence goes on from JAUXBQ010000237.1 coordinate 2,295, forward strand.
CGGGTGAATCCCGGGGCACTCGAGGGCCTGGCGCGGTTTACGCACGAAAGCCTGGACAGCGCGGATCCGGCGGTGCTGATCGCGCTCCGGCAGTCCTATATCCAGGCCTATTTGAAAAACAGCCGGCGTTATCTGCAAGTGCCTTCGGAATTGAAACACCTGATCCCCAGCTGGCAGGCCATGATCGACAGCGGAATTCCCACGGGCCGGTCCTATGAGACTGACTACGCCTACGCGGAAGTGGCCTGGGTTCAGGCCCAGGCGGCGAAATTATTTATAGAGATGTCCGAACGGGCCCAAACCCTGGAAGAAAGGCGGATGTGGGAAACGCGCGCCAAATTCGCGCTGGATTCCGCCTTTGACGGCGCGGAATTCTCCCGGATATCGTATGAGGCCCTGCGCGAGCGCAAGGATCTGCACCAGGTTTACGGTATTATGCGTTTTTACGGGCTGCAAGCCACCCTGTTCGCCGAAATGTACGAACACTCGAAAACCGATTTTTATCAGCAATATTACGGAAATGACCAACTGAAGTGGTCAGAAGAAGTCTTCCGTACCTGCTATGATTTCGCCCAAGGACTGGATTGGGCCCAGCGGCCGATGTTCTCGCGCAACCGCATGACCTCCAACTGGGCCGCTTTCATGCAGACCGTCACCCTGGGCTCCACCCAGCAACTGGATGACAACGGCCGCAAACTCCTGGCGCTCCTGCAGGCTAGTGACATTGCCCGCGAGCTGAACGACACCCAACGTTTGACCACCTTCAATCAGGTTGCCGCCCTGCATTTGTCTAACTGGGCGCAGAACATCCCCTATAAAGAGTTTGCCGATCAAAAGGGCGCCATGTACTTGTATACCGCGCCCCGCGACCTGGTGCAGTACCGCCGCGTGGTTCCGATTATGGATGATGAGCAGCGCAGCGCCTACGGCGCGGCCAACTACATGCTGGGGGTGGCGGGCTATTTGCAATATCTGGACTCGTCTGATCCCAATTTGCGCAATATGGGAGAAGATGCCCTGCGCCTCTTTAAGGGCGGATTACAGTACTTCCAAAGAACCGGGGTATATACCTATTACGGGCCTTCCCTGAAATATGACGAGACGGATGATTATTTCTATGACTCCAACAACGAAACCACGCCCACCCTGGTCGAGGCCTTGCTTGCCGCCCGTCGATACATGAGCGTGGAACAATTCAACCAAATGCTGCGGGAAGTGGCGGAAGAAGCCCGGCCGAGCCTAATGCAGGAAATTTTTATGCAGGTACGGGACAATCCCGGCTTCTATCTTTCTCTGCTGGGTATTCTGGGCGTCGGCCTGAGTTCGGCCCTGGCGGTCCGTAAGTACCGCAAGGGTCAAAAACGCTCTGAATTTATGTCCTTGCCCTTTGGGGAGGAACAAACGGAGATCTATGACGATCGGGTCCGTAAACTGTTGGGGGAGGAGCTGTCGGAAAAAGACGTGCGCGAACTGATCCGGCAGATTCCGCCGGCCGTGCTGGGCGAGTTAAATAAACCTCAGGGTATCAACAGCCTGGCCGTGGCTTTGCGGACCCTGGCGGGGCAGG
>JAUXBQ010000021.1 GCA_030619365.1 candidate division FCPU426 bacterium
CACCAGCACGCGGTCCACGTGCGGATTGCCTGCCAGCACTTCCTCTCCTTGCGGAGAAACGACCATGGTGAGGCCGGCGCGCGGAAAGGCCTGGCGCAGGGCGCGCAGGGCCGGGGTGGCCAGCAACGTGTCCCCCAGACCCCTGACCTTGATGACCACGATATTTTGATACGTCCGGTTTAAATCCATGTGCCTCCTGACATGGCGTCATACCGGCGAAAGCCGGTATCCAGGAAGGTCAATTTAAAAGGATTTTCTGGACCCCGGTTTTCACCGGGGTGACGATTAAAAAAGTAAAACCGAAAAACAACATTGCGACACAACCCCATATAAAAAGGTGCTGGTCCTGTATTTGAAATTTTCATGATTATAATATAACGGCCTCAAGCCGTCAGGAAATTTTTGCGGCCAGGCCGTCCTTGCACCGCCGGAACCGCAATGCTACAATCACTGCCATCACCCGGAAAGGCTTGCGTATGAAACAACCCCGGTTTTTGCCGATGTCCGTGGAAGAGATGCGGGCCCTGGGCTGGGAGACTCTGGATGTGCTCCTGGTCACGGGCGATGCCTACGTGGATCACCCCAGCTTCGGCGCGGCGCTGATCGGCCGCCACCTGGTAAGTCAGGGATTCCGCACGGGCGTGATTGCACAGCCGGACTGGAAAAATCCCGCTAGCCTGACGGTTCTGGGCCGGCCGCGGTTTTTCGCCGGCATCACGGCCGGGGCCATGGATTCCATGGTGTCCAATTATACGGCCAATAAAAAATTACGGCGTGACGACGCTTACGCGCCTGGAAACCGGTACGGCCTGCGGCCTAACCGGGCCACGATCGTGTACGCCAACCTGGTCAAGCAGGCGTTTCCCGGCCTGACCGTGGTGCTGGGCGGCCTGGAGGCCAGCCAGCGGCGGCTGGCGCACTATGATTATTGGGACGATCGGGTGCGGCGATCCCTGCTGCTCGATGCCAAGGCCGACATTTTAGTGTTTGGCATGGGTGAAAAAGCCGTGGTCACTCTGGCCCGGCGCTTGGAGGCGCAGGCGGGCCTGGATGATATTCCCGGCACGGCCGTGGTACGAGCAGCCGCGCCGAATGACCGGCCCGTACGTGTGCTGCCCGGCTACGAAGACATTCTGGCCGATAAAACCCTGCTGGCCAAAGCCGCGCTCCTGGCCGAGCAGGAGGAATTGTCCTCGGGCCGGGCGCTGGTCCAGGCGCACCAGGGCCGAACCGTGCTCGTGAACCCACCGGCCGCGCCCCTGACCACCCGTGAATTGGATGCGCTTTATGCCCTGCCCTTTACCCGCCAGGCCCACCCCAGCTATTCCGAGGCCATCCCGGCCCTGGCGCCCGTACGCTTCTCCGTGGTCACGCACCGGGGTTGCTTCGGCGGCTGCACCTTCTGCGCGCTTGGCAGCCACCAGGGCAAGCTGATCCAGTCGCGCAGCCCGCAGTCCATTCTGTCCGAAATCCGCGGCCTGGCTGGGCAGCCGGATTTCCGCGGAACCATTACGGACCTGGGCGGGCCGAGCGCCAATATGTACCAGCTCTCCTGCTTGCGGCCCCAAGGCCCCTGCACCCGGCCGTCCTGCCTCTATCCTGAACGCTGTGCGCACCTGGCCACGGATCATGCGCCCCAACTCGCGCTCCTGAAAGCGGCCAGCGGGATTCCGGGCGTAAAACACGTATTCGTGGCCTCGGGGCTGCGGTATGACCTGGCCCTGGCCGACCCGGACTATCTGCCCGGCCTGGTGTCCGGGCGTCACGTGAGCGGCGCGCTCAAGATCGCGCCCGAGCACACGGATCCCGCGGTCCTGCGCCTGATGCGCAAGCCGCCTTTTGCCAGCCTGCAAAAATTCCTGCGGCTATTCCGGCAATTGGCCGGGCGCCAAAACCAACCAACGCCGGTCACAGCCTATTTCATTGCCAGTTTTCCGGGCAGCACGCCCGAGTCCATGCGGACGTTAAGCCGCCAGGCCCGGAAGGAGGGCCTGCGCGTGGAGCAGATGCAGGATTTCATTCCCCTGCCCATGACCCTGGCCGGGGTTATGTATTACACGGGTCAAGACCCCTGGACCCAAAAACCCATCCCCGTGGCCAAACTTGCCGGTGCGCGCTACGAGCAGCGCCGGATTTTGCTCGGCCCTACGGCTGCACGCCGGTCCCGTCCCCGCAAACCTGCCCGTTGAAACCTCCAACCCTGAGTTGCCGCGCTGCGTCCGAGGATCACCGTTGTCCAAAATATTGAAAAACTGGCAACAACAACAATATCCACGGATTACACAGATTGCACAGAAAAAAATGATAAAGCGAAAACGATTCTTTAAAGTTTTTTTAAATCCGTGTCATCCGTGTAATCTGTGGATAGTCTTTTTATTGGTTGGAAAGGTCGGTGGATTATTTTTTAGGGGGTAATTTTTCGATCTGGGCCCGGACCTTTTCCCATACCAGGTCCAGGGTCAGGTTTTTCATGCACTTAAGATGCTTGGGAGCGCACTCGTTTTGCACGCAAGGCGCGCAGGCCAGGCTCTGGTCGCGCAGGACCTGGCTATTACTTGCAAAGGGCCCGGTGACCCGCGGGTCAGCCGCGCCCTGCATCACTATCAAGGGTACGCGTTGGGCGTACGCCAGGTGCATGGCGCCCGAATCATTGGAAACCAGCAGGTCCAGCCGGCGGATCACGGCCATGGCTTCGCGCAGGGAGGTCTTGCCCACCAGATTGAGCAGGGGTGCTTTGGCGCGGCGCTCTACGCTCCGGGCCACCTCCTGGTCCGAATGACTGCCGAGCAACACCACCTGGTGTTTCTGCGCACTGAGACGCTCAGCCAGTTGCGCGTAGCGGTCAACGGGCCAGCGCCGGCTCTTGGCCACGGACCCGGGCGCCAATCCGACCAAGCGGCCGTTTTGCTGACGCCCCAGGAGCGCGTCAGCCCGGGACAACTCTTCCTGGGAAACCCGCAGGGTGAAATTCCACTGCTCACACAGGTCCACGTCCGCGCCGGCCTGGCGGGCCAGGTTGAGGTACACCTGAGGCCGCGCCACATGGCGCATGCTGTCCGTCCAGGCCACTGGCTGGGACAGGAGCCAGCGCCGGGATTCCGTGGCATAACCCACACGCTTACGGCTCCCGGTCCAGAACGCGAGCCAAGCCGAGGAAAAGGAATTAGGCAGGATCAGCACGAGGTCGTATTGTTCCTTCCGAAGGCTGTGCAATTGCCCACACATACGAACCAAGCTTTTCCGGCTCGTATCGTCCAGAGTGATGATTTTATCCACGTCCGGATGCCGCTCCCAAAGCGGCGCCACCCAGGACTTGGCCCAGACGTGGATCTGGCAGGCTGGATGCGTGCCTTTCAGCGCCCGGGGCACAGGCGTGGCCATAACCGCGTCGCCAACCCAGTTGGGGCTGCGGACCAGTATTTTCAGGGATTGTCTGTTTTCGTCCATCACACCCACTTCCCGGTCAAGGCCTGGGTCCCGGGGTTGGTCTGCGCTTTTTCCCGTGCGTCAACAGAGTGGAAAAAACCGGCAGGTTCTCGCCCTGCCCGCGGTAGTGCTCCCAGGCCTTGCTCTCGCTGGCAAACACGTACGCCAGGGAGAAAGCCTGAAACAAGAACCCGGCCAAACCGTCCAAAAAACCTCTGCGCAGTATATAGGCCTTGAACCAGCGATGCCATGGTTTTAAGAGCAAATCGTACCCCGTGGGCCGGCGCCCCTGGTCCACAATGCGCTGGGCTTCCACCGTGGTGTAGGTGTTAAATTTTTCGAAATAGTGGGTAATGCTCTGGTAGGAATAATGCAGGATATCCTCCCGGAGACGGCCGGTCGCGCCCTGGACCACGATGCCCCGGTGCAAGCCCACTTCCGGATACCCGCCGCGCTCCTGTTGGAAGAACCTCAGATGCAGGTCCGGATAGAGCCCACCGTGTTTAAGCCACTGGCCGAAATGGTGATTGCGCACCGGGACCCAATACCCCTCCCGGGCCTCCGGATCATCGGCAATTGACCTGAGCCGGGCCTGCAGTTCGGGTGTGGCCCGCTCGTCCGCGTCCAGGATAAACACCCAATCGCCTGTGAGTTGGGTCAGGCCGAACACGCGCGCGGGCTCTGGAAATCCATGCTGCCCGCTGAAATTTACCACCCGGGCGCCGGCGGCCAGGGCCAGGGCCGCGGTTTCGTCCGTGCTTTCATTGTCCACCACCACGATCTCATCCGCGAACCTCAGGGTCGCGAGGCAGGCTTCTATGTTATGCGCTTCATTATAAGTATGTACCACGGCGGAGATCTTCATGGCTGGCCGGCGGCCACCTCGCGATACAGCGCTTCGTAAGACTGGACCATCTCCTTCTGATCGAAATGCTTTTGCACGCGGCGCCGGGCCATTTCCCCCATGTTGTGCCGCTGAACCGGGTGAGTGATCAGGTAATTAATGGCCTCAGCCAGGGCCTCAGGATCCTGGGGCGGCACCAGGATACCGGTTTCCCGGTCAGTCACGATGTCCGTCACGCCCCCTTCGCGCGTGGCCACCACGGGCACGCCCCGGATCATGGCCTCGAGCAGGACCAGGCCAAAAGGTTCGCAATCGCTGGGCAACACGAATACGTCCAAGGCGGACATGAAGCGGCCGATGTCCTCCTGAAAACCGGTAAAGTTCATTACGCCGATGGTGCGCAGAATGCGCCCGCGCATCCAGAGCGCGGTGGCGTATTGGGCGTCCTCCTGGTACGCCTTGCCGCCCAGGAAAAAGCGGGCCCAGGGATTCCACTCGTGAATGCGCTCGCAGGCGGAGATGAAATAAGTAAAGCCCTTGTTTGGCCGCCAGATACCCGTAGTGCCGATCACGGGTATGTCCAAGTCCAGATGGAGTTCTTCCCGTAAACGCGAGGGAAATTCTTCTTTCACGGTCGTGTCGGTCCCGCAGTGGATAAGACGGCATTTTCCGGCTGGCACGCCGTAACTTTGCACCAGGTGTTGCACGTAGTTCGAGATGCAGATAAAAGCCCTGGTCTTTTTGGCCAGTCCGCGCATGGCGCGCGCCACGTGCCCCCTGCGGTCCGTTCTCATGGCGCGACCAACCACAGCATAGGCACCTTGGCCCAGGCGCAGGGATAAGCGGCCAGTTTGGCTTCCTGCAAACCGCTCACATGCACCAAGCGGATGGAGGCGCGTTTCAGGATTTGATGGAATTTCAGAAAGGCCGGCAGGGACACGTGCAAATAGCGGCGTTTGCCTTTGCCAAAGGGGAGCATAATGGGATCCAGCCCCCGCTGCCGGAGTTGGTCCACAAAGGGCCCGGGCTGACAACAAACCACCTGGGGCGCAAACTGGCTGCGATCCAGGTGGTCCAGAATGGTCAGTAAGTGTATTTGCCCCCCGCCTATGGTTCCGTGATAATTCACGAACAGGATCGGCATTGGATTGTTTTTGCTTTTTAAGGGTTTTTCCATAGCTTGTTTGCTTTGTGCCGGGCGCCTCACCGGCTTGGCCCGGATTTGAATTTCTAAAAGTGTAGCAGGGAAATTCCCGGTTCGCAAGTGAGGATTGACGGCCCGGCTATTTTTTATGGGCACGGCATACGCTGCCCGGCTGTCCATTCTTAGGCTTGACAACTCGCCTTGGCTCATCTACATTTTTCCTAGCGAACGAATCCCTTCAAAAAGCGGGTGGAATTATGAAATACAAAGTCTGTGTCTATCACGGCGAGGCGCTTGAGCGCTATGGCTTTGATCCGAGTCATCCTTTCAATATCCGGCGGCTGCCCGCTTTTTGGCAAGTACTGGAAAAACAGCCCTGGTTCTCCCAACTCTGCGTGTGCGAGCCCCAGCAGGCCGGCCAGGATGTGATCGAGCGCTTCCACACCCATGCGTTCGTGGAAAAAGTCAAGCGTATGTCCCAAGCGGGGCATGGTTTTCTTGACTACGGCGACACCCCGGCCTTTCCGGGCGTATATGAATCAGCCGCCACGGTAGTGGGCAGTGTGCTGGACGCGGCGGAGAAAATTATGCAGCACGACTGCCAAAAGGCCTTTGTCCCCATCGCGGGACTGCACCACGCCCGCCGCGACCGGGCCGGCGGCTTTTGCGTGTTCAATGACATTGGCATTGCCATTCATACGCTCCGCCAGGAACACGGCCTCCAGCGGATCGCCTACGTGGACATTGACGCGCATCACGGGGACGGGGTTTACTATGGTTTCGAGGATGATCCCCAGGTGCTCATCGCGGACATTCACCAGGACGGCCGGACGCTCTATCCGGGCACTGGCCGCGTGAATGAGATTGGCACGGGCAAGGCCCAAGGCACGAAGTTCAATTTTCCCATGCCGCCCGGCGCAGGTGACGAGGCGTTTTTCAAAGTTTGGGAAAAGGCCGAGGCCTTTCTGCGAAAAAGCCAGCCGGAGTTCATTATTCTGCAATGCGGCGCGGATAGCCTGGCGGACGACCCGCTCACTCTTTTGCGCTATTCGCCCCAAGTGCACGCCCACGTGACTTCCCGCCTCTGTGGTTGGGCGGACGAACTGGGCCACGGCCGCCTGCTGGCCTGCGGCGGCGGGGGGTATAATATGGACAATATCGGAAAAGCGTGGGTGGCCGTGGTCAAGGAAATGATGGACGCACCTTCTTGAAAATCCCCTTTCGATCAGACCTGTTTGACTTGTCCGACTCTCCGGGCCAGGGCGCGCTGCTTGGCGTAGAAATTCCGGTGGTGGTGTCCGAAAGCGACCAGGAACATGCCTGTGCGGAGATTACGGAAGGAATAGCGCAGGATCCACCCGAACAATTCCCAGAAATATTTCCGCTCCGGGGCCTTGATACCCATGAGCCAGATCAGGCGCAGCAGCATGCCCGGCCGCGCGCGGAGCGACTTCTCGGGCACGGCGTGGTTGAACTCCATCAGGAATTTCCGAAGCCGCGGGTAGTAATTTTCCGGTTCGTAGAGCGTGCGCGTGATTTTTTCAAATCCCGCCCGCAGGGTCTGGGCGGGCATGCGGGGCGTGAAATTCAGGTCATGGTCCGAAGTGTCGCCGGTGAACCCAGCAAACAGGCGGTTTTCGGCACGCAGACGCTTCTCCAAGCGCGTGCCGGGAATGGCCTTTAGGGTCGAGATCTGGGCAGTGACCACCCCGGCCTCCTGGATGAACGCGATCTGCCGGTTGAAAATATCCGGGGGATCGCTGTCGAATCCCACCATGAACCCGCCCTGCACCTGGAGACCGGCCGCGTGGCACTTGCGCACGAGCGCCACCAGGTCACGGTTGGTGTTGTTGTGTTTGTTACACTCTTCCAGGCTGGCCTCGTGGATGGTCTCAATACCCAAAAAGGCGTGATTGAACCCGGCCTGGGTCATAAGCCGCAACAGTTCGTCGTCATCGGCTATATTCACCGAGGCCTGGGTGTAAAAATTGTAAGGAAAATCACGCTGCTCCTGCCACGCGATCATGGCCGGCAGCACTTCGGCTTTCAGCTTGGCCTTATTGCCGATGAAGTTGTCGTCTACGAACAGGACCGGCTCCCGCCAGCCCCTATCGTATAGCCGGTCCAGTTCCCGCAGAATTTGTTCCGCGCTTTTGGTACGCGGTTTTTGTCCGTATAACTTGATCACATCACAAAATTCGCAGGAGAAGGGGCAGCCGCGCGAAAATTGTATACTCAGCATGAAATAGTGTCGCTGATCGATCAGTTCCCACCGGGGAACCGGTGTTTGGGCCAGGTCAGCCCACTCGGTGGATGTGTAGACCTTTTGCGCCCGGTCTTGCGAAAAATCCTCCAGGAAAGCCGGGAGCGTGAGTTCCGCCTCGTTCAGCACGTAGTGGTCCACTCCGGGATACTGCTCGTGCTCGCTGGTAAACAAGGGGCCGCCGGCCACCAGTGGCTTGTGCAGGCCCTTGACGCTCGCGATGACCATGCGCGCGGATATCTGCTGGGCATGGGTGGCGCCCAGGAAGACCAGGTCCGCCCATTGGATCTCCCGGTCGGTAAGGGGCTTGACATTGAGATCCTTAACGCGAAGGTCCCAGTCACGGGGCAGCATGGCCGCCACGGTGAGCAATCCCAGCGGTGGGGTGGGGGCTTTCTTGGAGATGATCCACAGGACATCCGTATAACTCCAAAAAGACTCGCGGTATTTGGGGCTGATTAAAAGCACTTTCATGGGTCTTTCTGGCTTCCGGAATACAACTGGCGTTTATGTTTCATTTTCATATATATTTGCCAATAGCGCAAGTTTGTATCTCCAGAATCAAAGACGAGGTTACTCTCACTTGGTTCTTCAGCATTCAACCTGCACATGATATTCTTGAACAAAGGAGAGATCCGGATGAAATATGGCCTTTACCTGTTCCCCTTGCTGCTGAGCGTTTTGTGCTGCGCGTCCTGCCAAACCCACCGGGCGGGCCGTCAGGTCCCGCCCGGCACGATCGTGAAGATCATCACCCACGCGGACGAGAATATCCAGTTTACCCGCCGGGTCCGCAACCGGGAAACCGCCCGGTTTCTCAAATTGATCAATCAATACAGGAAAAAGAAAAAGCTGGGGCGTTTGTCCCTCGACCCCAAATTGCAGAAAGCGGCGCAGTGGATGAGCGAGGAAATGGGAACCAAGAACTACCTGGGCCATAAAGATTCAAGGGGGCGGGACCCGTTCCAGCGCTCGAAGGATTTCGGATATGCTTACAACACCTATAAAGCCGAGAACGTGGCGGCCGGACATAAAACCGCGGCCGAAGCCTTTCAGGCCTGGAAAATATCGCCCCGCCATCGCAAGAACATGCTCGGCAAACATTTCAACACTATCGGCATTGGTTTCGCGTACAGCAAAAAATCCAAATACGGCTGGTACTGGACAACCACGTTTGGCGGGGAAAAAAGCAAATAAAAAAGATGATCACGAAGAACACGAAGTATAAAAAAGACCGCACACGAAGAGCACTAAGAAAACACTAAAAATCATATGTGTCCAAATTACGTTTAAAGATTACCACGAAGGCACGAAGGACACGAAGAAAAGCCCTTTATATTTAGGATATTTTTAACCCTTCGTGATCTTCGTGTTCTTCGTGGTGAAAAAAGACTTGAAATGACCAAGGGTTTTTGAACTGCCTATTACATTTAATATTTGAACTTTTGTTAAAGTATTTGGCTTAATTTGGACAGTAATGACTAAAAATAATTAGGTTAGGGATATAAAGAAATAATGATTTTTGAGTATTGTGCTTTTTTATTAAAACCCTATTTATTTTTTCTTTCCTTCGTGCTCTTTTTGTTTTTCCTTCGTGCTCTTCGTGATCCAATCTTTTTATTTTTTTCTAGGCGGATTTTTTCCGGTTGCGTTGCAGTTCCCAGTGCTTGGCGTGTTTGACCAGGGTGTTGAGGCCGGAGAGTACGCACAAGATCAAGCCGGCTACGCCCCAGGAGCGCAATCTAAACCGCAGGAGTCCTTATTAAATCCACAAGGAGAGGTTGCTAAAAGCTTTATGCCGCTGCTCTGTGTGGTGTTATATGCAGTCGTTTAGCTATCTGCTTGTCCTTGAGCCTTTCAAGTTCATAATGGCTTTGCAGTATAAGCCAGCTTTCCGCAGAAACTCCAAAATAAAGGCTAAACCGCAAAGCCATTTCCGTGCTTATTCCACCCTGGCCGTGAATGATACGCGAGATAGCAATTTGTGGTACGCCAATCTCCTTTGCTAAGCGATATGCCGAAATACCAAGAGGTTCCATAAACTCATTTTTGAGAATCTCCCCAGGATGCACTGGTTTTATTTTAGCCATGACCTTTTTACCGCGTTTTCGGGCCGCCGCCCATTATTTTTTACCAAATATCACCTTGATTATCTCGGTACGTATCTCGAGTTTAGTCATGATAGTCGGTTATTTCAACATCGTAGGCGTCGCAATTTTCCCAAATAAAACAAATGCGATATTGGTTATTAATTCGAATACTATGTTGCCCTTTACGCTTCCCCCGTAAAGGCTTAAGCTTATTACCCGGGGGAATTCTAAGTTCTTCCAAAGCCTGCGCCGCGTGGATTCTCAACATTTTTATATAGGCAAGCCTTTGTAGATACCCAGGAAGATTTTTTATTGTTTCCCGGTCCCGGAACAACCGTGCTGTCGCTTTGTCACGGAAGGTCTTTATCATAGGTTGATACTATAATATTAATATAGTATTGTCAAGTGTTATTATCGGCTGTATTCGCACGTTTTTAAAAGGATTTTTACAGGCGGCGCAGCATTTCCCAGTGTTTGGCGTGTTTCACCAGTGTATGGAAGCCGGAGAGAGCGCATAAAAGCAGTCCGGGCATGCCGTCACGCCAGCCCCCTTTGAAAAAATACATTTTTTTGAAGGTCCAGATGGGATCGAAGACCAGCCGCGACCAGGAAAATCGTTTTCCCCGCTCGAGGCGATCCTGCGCGGCCAGTGCGGTATAAACGTTCATGCGGGAAATATAATCGGCGAGTGTGAAGTACGTGAAATGCTCCAGGGGCTGCTGCAACCGGCCGGCCGGCCCCTGCACTTTCAGGGCTTCGTGCACCTGCTTTTCCTCGAATTTTCCCTGGCCGGTCCGGAAGAGCCTGAGCTGCCAGTCCGGGCTCCAGCCACAGTGCTGGATACGCTGGCCCAAGAAATAATTGCTGCGGTTCACGAAATATCCATCCACTCCGCTTTCCCGTGACAATAAGGAAATAATCTCCCCGGCCAGTGACGGACTGACAACTTCATCCGAATCAATGGACAGCACCCAGCCCTCTGTAACGGTCGCGATCAACCGGTTCTTGGTTTTTCCATACCCCTCCCAGGCCACGCTTTTGACTTCGGCCCCCGCCTCTTGGGCCAGCCGCGCGGTCTGGTCGCGGGAGCCGTTCTCGCCCACGATCACGTGATCGCAAAACGCCAGGGCTTTTACGCACTGGCTGATGGTGCGTTCCGCGTCCCGCGCAATCACGATGGCTGTTAGTTTATCAATCATGTCAGGCCTGCTTTGTTTTTGGCGGTCTGTTATGGGCCATTGACCGGACCGCCTGCAGCACCGCCCCCGGGGTGATCCGGCGCAGGCAATCATGATGCCCGAGCGGACATTTCAGGCCGCCGTGCAGGCTGCAGGGACGGCAGGGTAAGGGGTTCTCCAGAACCATGGCCCGGGGATGCCGGATTGGCGTGAACCCGAAGTGTGAAACCGTCGGGCCAAACAGGCCCACGGCCCGCGTGCCGGCAGCCAAGCCGAGGTGCAGGGGGCCGGAGTCATTGGAGACCAGGATTTCCGCTTGGGCCAGGATCGCGGCCAGGGTCGGCAGGTTGGTCAAACCGGCCAGGGACTTGGCGCGCCCTCCGCATTGCGCCACTATATTTTCGCACTTGTCACGCTCCTGGCCGCTGCCAATGAATACCGGAACCAGGCCCAGTTGCGCATCCAACTGATGCGCGAGTTCGGCAAAGTATTCCTCCGGCCATTCCTTGGTAGGCCACTTGGCCCCTGGGGCCAGCACCGCGAAACGAGTATCCTTTTTCAATTTCGCGGCGCGGAGCGTCTTGTCCGCGGCCATCACGATCCACTCCGGCAAATCAAGTCTGGGCTGCGCGGCATGCGGGACGACCCCGGCTTGGCGCAAAGCCTCGGCATACCAGGCCGTGACCTGCTGCTCAGGCTTTAAGCCGGACAGGGCGTTCCAGGGCAGGCGCCGGCCGCCCAGTCGCAGCAGCAGGCGCCGGGCCAGTGCGCGCTTCCGGTAGCGTATTTTGCGCCCGGCAGGCACCACGTCAGCCAGGCGGCGCGCTCTTAGGGTGCCGTGCAAATCCAGGAGCAGATCATACTTCGACTTCAGATCAGCCGGGGCGGAAAGCGCCCGGGTAGCGCCGGGCAGCAGCTTGCCCAAAGCCGCGTAATCCGGCTGGACTATCAGGTCCACGGCATAGCCGGCAGCCTGCAACTGCTCCAGTATGGGCTGGGTCAGCACAATATCCCCCAGCGAGCTCAACCGGATCACCAAGGCTGTCTTTACACTTGAATCTGTCATCCCATTCTTCCCTTGTATGATTGCTTCATCACCGCAGAGACGCAGAGGTCGCTGAGGAATTATTATAATGAATATTCAGACCAAATCGGTTTTTTTCTAAAAACTATGCTTACTGATTCACTCTGCGTCCTCTGCGCCTCAGCGGTGAAAGCTTATTTCTTTGCCTTAACTGCCTGGGTGATCAGTTTTTCCCATTCATCCTGCCCCTGCATGAGTTCCAGCCGGATTTCCAGCACCCACCCTTTAAGCGGCTGGCCGGCACTCTCCAGGCGCACAGCATCCTTGGCCGTGGTGACGATCTCGGACTTGAGCGAGGTCGCTTGGGCCGCGATGCGCTTGAGGTCCTGCGCTGAGTACCAGTGATGGTCACGGAACGCGAAATGCCCGGTCAACTCGGCCTTCACTTCCTCCAAGGTCCGTGCGAACGCCTCCGGCTTCGCGATCCCGGATACGGCCAGGACCTTGCGGTTGGCCAGAAAATCAAGGGCGTGCGGGCTTTGGTCCTGCAATGACACCAGCCGCACGGGCACGTGTCTCGCCGGAAACACCGGTTTGCCCGGCGCCAGCTTGGACAATTGGTCGCGCACCGGCTCCCAGGGTTTCTGATTGGCCCGGGTGATTAAAAACGCGTCCGCTTCCTTTAAGCTCTCCAGGGGTTCCCGCAACCGGCCGGCCGGCAGCAGCCACTTTCCGGCCCAGGGATCCGTGGCATCCACCAGCACCACGTCCAAGTCCCGTGCAACCTGGTCGCGCCGTTGAAATCCGTCATCCAGCACCAGCACATTGCAGCCGAATGTCTCCACGGCCAGCGTACCGGATGCGATTCGGTCCGCTCCTACCAGGATCGGCACACCCGGCAGGCGCCTGGCCAGCAGAAAAGGTTCGTCCCCGGCGGCTGCCACCGGCACGCAGGGCCCTTCCCCCCGGGAAACCACCAGCACGGGCTCGCGGCTCTGCCGCCAATACCCGCGGGAAAGCACGGCCGGTTTGAAACCCCGGCCCCGGAGCAGGTCGCAAATGCGCGCCGCGGTTTCGGTTTTTCCGGTTCCGCCCACCGAGATATTGCCTACTGAAATCACCGGCACCGGCAGGCGGACGGGGGGCGTGCGCCGCTGCTTGGCGCGGCAACAGGCCACGGCCCGGCCGTAGCACCAACTCAAAGGCCGCAGGAGCGTGCCGAGCATCACCATTCCGGCCAATCATCGTGCAGGGTTTCCTGCTGGGCCGGATACGCCGTGTTCTGCAGGGACTCCTGGCGCCAGCGCTTGACTTCCCCGGCCCACTGCTTGATCAGCATCAGCTTTTGGAGCAAATCCACGGTTTGCATAGCCGCGCCCTGGTAGGCGGACACGGCCTGCTGCGCCCGTTCACCGCTCTGGCGGGCCTGGTCCGGCCGGGTCAGAAAAGCAATCACCGCCTGGGCCAGGTCATTCGCGTTCCGGACCACCTGCGCGCCGCCCCGTTCCACCAGTATCGAGGAAACCTGCGCAAAGTGTTCGGTGTGCGGGCCCAGAAGCACGGGCACGCCCAAAGCCGCTGGCTCCAGCGGATTATGGCCGCCAAAGGGCGCCAAGCTGCCGCCCACGAACGCCACCTGGCCGAGCCCGTACACCTTGGACAGCTCGCCCATGGTATCCAGGAGAATGACGGGAAAATCCAGCAGTTCCTTGGACACGCGGGAGCGCAGGGTAAAAGCCAGGCGCCGCTGGGCCAAGAGTCGCTTGACCTCCCCCAAGCGCTCCAAATGGCGCACGGCTAAAATGAGAACCGCGTTCGGGACCCTGGCCTGAACCAGGCTGAACGCGTCCAGGATAATCTCCTCTTCCCCGGGCCGGGTGCTGCCCGCCACCCACAAAGTTCGCCCGGGGATCAGCCGCAATTCCTCGCGCAATTGCTCCAGCCCCGCCTCGGACGAGACGTCAAACTTGACGTTGCCGATCACTTTCAGGCGCTGGGGGTTCGCGCCCAGGTTGCGAAAGCGTTCACCGTCTTTTTCCGTCTGCACGGCCACCAGGTCAAAACGGTCCAGCATTCGCCTCAGCAGGCTCTTGATCCGGGTGTAACGTTTGAAACTCTTCTCGGACATCCGGCCGTTGATCAGGGCCAGCTGGCTGCCCCGGCGCTTGGTCTGGCGGATAAAATTCGGCCAGAGTTCGGTCTCGGCAATCACCACCAGGTTGGGTTCCACCATCTTCATGACGCGCTTGACCGCCCCGGGGTAATCCAGGGGCGCCAGAATCACGGAGGAGGCAAAGGGCATTTTTTCGTGGGCATGGTTGAACCCGGTCAGGGTGACCGTGGAAATCACGATGGCCATCTCCGGGTTGCGTTCTTTCAGGAGTTTGGCCACGGGCGTAATGGCCGCGATCTCCCCCATGCTGGCGGCATGGATCCAAACCCGTGGCCGGGACATTTCCCGGAACGTCTCGCGGACTTGGCGCGGATGAAACCCGAAGCGCGCCCAAAATCCCCTTCGCAGCTTGGCGGAGAACGGCAGGGCCAGCATCATGATGGGAGACACCAGAAGGCTGATGACATAAACGGTTATATTATAAAACAAGAACATACGCGTTACTCGATGGTTTTTAATACGGCCGCGGCCGCGCGTTCCGCTGCGCCCGACCCGCCCAGTTTGTCGCGCACGCCGGCCCAGGCCCGGCGCTGGGCATCCGCGGCTGCCCGATCCGTGAGGAGATGGAGCGCGGCCCGGGTCACGGTTTCAGCGTTAAATTCGTGCTGCAAAAACTCGGGCGCGATTTTTTCGCCCGCGGCCAGGTTTGCCAATCCGAAATACGGGATTTTCACAAACAGGCGCGCCAGCCAATAGCTCACGGGCTGTATGCGGTAGCCGATCAGCATGGGCGTGCCTAAAATAGCGGTTTCCAGGGTGGCGGTCCCGGACGAGACCAGGGCCAGGTCCGCCGCGGCCCGGGCGGCGTAGGCCTGGTCCCGGACCAATTGAGCTTCCACGCGATAAAGGGCCAGGATCTCCCGGACCCGTTGTTCGGACACGGTCCGGGCCAGAGGGATGAAGAGACGCGCCTCCGGGAAGCGAACCTGGATGCGTTTTCCGGCTTGGGCCAGCACGGGCAACAGAAACTCGATTTCCTGCGCGCGGCTGCCCGGCAGCAGGGCCACCAGCGGCCCTTTTGCCTGGCCGAGCAACTCCTGGCGCTTGCGCGCCGGATCCACTTCGGGCTTGACCAGGTCCAGCAAGGGATGGCCGACAAAGCTGACCGGAATCCCGGCTTCCCGGTAAATGGCCTCTTCGAAGGGAAACAGCACGATCATGCGGTCAACCAGGCGCTTGATGGTCTTAATGCGCCCCCGCCGCCAGGCCCATATCTGCGGGCTGATGAAATACACCACCGGAATACCGAGACGCTTGGCCCGGCCGGCGATCTGAAAATTCAGGTCCGGAAAATCCGTGAGCACCAAAACGTCCGGCCGCCTGGTTTTCAGCAGACCGGTGGCCACTTTCAGGGCTTTGAAAAAATGGCCGATCTTGTGCAAGGCCTCGGTGATGCCGATCACCGCATGCGAGACCAGGTCAAATGCCACCTCCACGCCGGCCTGGCGCAGCATGTCGCCGCCCAACGCGAAGATCTCCGCCTGGGGATGCCGGGTTTTCACGACCCTGGCCAGGTCCGCGGCGTACTGATCCCCCGACGCTTCTCCGGCCACGATCATGATCTTCAGGGATTTCATCCTTATGCGGAATAGTTCTGCTTCCGGATTTGTTCAGCGATCTCCAAGGCCAGGGCCAGGGCTTCGCGGCCGACCTCGCCCGTTACCTCGGGCGTATGGCCGTCCCGGATCGCCTCGACAAACGCGGTGAGTTCGGCGAACAACGGTTCTTTTTTCCCGAACACCAGCTTCTGGCGGTCGATCATGCGCATCAGGTTGTGCTCATCGAGCGGCCGGTCTTTTTTAAGCGTGAAGATGTATAATTCCTGTTTTTTATAATCAATGCTGATGTAGGCGGTCGGGGAAAATATGCGTATTTTCCGGCGCATGTCCATGGTGACCCGGGAGGCAATCACGTTGGCCACGCAGCCGTTGGCCAGCGTGATTCGCGCGTTGGCAATGTCCTCGTATTCGGAGAATATTTTTACGCCCACCGCATCGACCCGCTCCACCGGCGAGCCGACCAGGTCCAGGATGATGTCCAAATCGTGAATCATCAGGTCCAGGGTCACGCCGATGTCCGTATTGCGCTGGGAAAACGGGCCCAGGCGGTGTACTTCAATGAACCGGGGCGAGTCCAGCCGGCGCTTTAATTCTTGTATGGCCTGGTTGAAGCGCTCGATATGCCCGATCTGCAGGACCACACCTTTTTCGTGGGTCAGGCGGTTCAGTTCGTCCGCTTCCTCCAGGGTCCGGGTCATGGGTTTTTCCAGAAGCACGTGCACGCCGTGCTGAATGAATTCCCGGGCCACTTCGAAGTGATGCTTGGTAGGGACCACGATGGAGACCAGGTCCACCTGGTCCAGCAGATCCCGGTAATCGGTGTGTGCCTGGCAATGATGGCGCTTGGCAACCTCGCGCGCCCGGGCTTCCTGAATGTCCGCCACGCCGACCAGGTTCACGCCCGGCAATTGGTGATAGACCCGGGCGTGGTGTTGCCCCAGGCTGCCCGTGCCGATCACGGCCGCGCGCAACGGCTGTTCGTGTTTGTTATCTTCGGTCATGGCGCTTGCTCTTTTCTTCACAATTAATAAATTCTTGTTGCAGAAGGCTTTTTTATTAAAAGGGTTGTCATACCCGAATGATCTTATCGGGTATCCAGCGCGTTTTGGACCCAAGAGGAATTGAGGACCAAAGCGTCCTGGATTCCCGCTTAAAACACGCGGGAATGACACAATTATAAAAATGCTTTCCCCAATAGGAACTAATTCTAGAAAGCCGATTATCCGGCCCTGGTGTGCTCCTGTCAAGATGAAAGCCAAAAAGCCATATTCCTCATCAAAATATTGAGTAATATTATCATTTTTTCAGTAATTCAGGAGATTTTTTAGACTGGTGGGTGTTTGG
>JAUXBQ010000236.1 GCA_030619365.1 candidate division FCPU426 bacterium
CACCCAGCGAAAACACGATGCCCATTTGCGCCACGAAAACCTCTTTGGCGGCGAAAGCACCCAGCATGGCCGTGGAAATGCGCCAGTCGAATCCCAGCGGTTTGAAGATCGGTGCGATTCCCAAGCCAATGCGTCCCATAAAGGAATGTTTTAGCGCCTCGGATTCTCCCCTCCGCTCGGCCTGCTCTTCGCTCAGTCCCGCACCGCCCTGCTCCCCGGCTATCGTTTGCGTCCAGGAAGCCGGTGCGGCCGCGATTGGCGCCTCTTTTTCCCGCGGAAAGACCGCCAGTACCCAGAGCACAATGGATACTCCCAGAATGATGGTCCCGGCTTTCTTTAAATAGAGCCAGGATTTTTCCCACATGTGCAGGAATATGCTGCGCAGGGTCGGCAGGCGATACGGCGGCAGTTCCATGACAAAGGGGGCCGATTCCCCCTTGAAGGCCGTCACGCTCAGTAGCTTCGCTCCGCCCAGGGCCAGCAAAATTCCCGTCAGGTAGAGCAACATGACGATTCTCGCCGTCCACACCTCCGGAAAGAAAGCCGGCGCGATCAGCGCATAGATGGGCAGACGCGCGCCGCAGCTCATGAGCGGCAGCACCATCATGGTGATTAAACGATCCCGCCTGTTTTCCATGGTCCGGGTCGCCATAATCGCCGGGATCGTGCAGCCAAAACCAATTATCATGGGTATGCAGCTTTTACCATGCAGGCCTATCTTGTGCATAAGCTTATCCATGATAAATGCCGCGCGGGACATATAGCCGGAGTCTTCCAGGAGGGAGATCCCCATAAACAGAAGGATAATGTTGGGCAAAAAAATCAGTACCCCGCCGACGCCGGCAATAGCCCCGTCGACCAGCAAAGACCTCAGCAAGCTGTCCGAACCTGGCTGCCACCAGCCGCTCACCACGCCGGCCAGCCAGCCAAAGAAACCCTCTATCCAGCCCATGGGCGCCACCCCGAGCGTAAAGGTTAGCTGAAAGATGGTGTACATAATAAGCAGAAAGATCGGGAAGCCCAGCGCGCGATTAGCGACCACCGCGTCCACGCGATCGGAAAAATCATGCCGGACTTCCGTGGAAGTTAGGACCGCCTCCTGGCAGGCGCCGGAAATGAATCCATACCGTGCTTCGGCGATTAAAACATCCGCCGGATCACCGGTTATTTTCCGCAACCGTTTCACGGCCTTTTGCGCGACGTCCAGAACCGCCTGGGATTTCACTTGTTCCGCGATGTCCGGGTCCCCTTCCAACAGCTTCACCGCGGTCCAGCGGCCGTTCATTTCGCCGAGATCGATTTTTTCTTTTTCCAAGACAGCCTGTATTTGTTCCAGGGCCTTTTCAATATCCTGACTGTAACGAACAATCGGCATGTCACAGGCCACCCGGCACTCCAGGCGGCTGATAATCGCGTCCTTTAGCTTATCCAGGCCCTGTCCCTTGCTGCCGACCGTGGGCACGATGGTTACGTTAAACAAACGCTCCAACTGCCTGAAATCATAGCTAATTCCCTTGCGTTTGGCCAGGTCGCTCATGTTCATGGCCAGCACCAGCGGAACATTCATTTCCATCAAATGCGTGGCCAGGTATAAATTGCGCTCCAGATTGGTATAATCGATAACATCGACCACCACGTCCGGTTTTTCCTCCAGCAAAAACCGGCGCGCGATTTTTTCGTCCAGCGACTGCGCCGTCAGGCCGTAAATTCCGGGCAAATCAACCACGTGGATGTCCCAATCCCGGTGCTTGAACCGGCCTTCTTTTTTTTCCACGGTCACGCCGGGATAGTTGGCGACTTTTTGATTGGCCCCGGTCAAAAAATTAAACAAGGACGTTTTACCCGAGTTGGGATTGCCGGCCAAGGCAATGGTTAATCTTTTTTCCATTATAAAATCACCTTTTAGGGGGTTATTAGCGTCAGCTAACTTCTAAGCTATTATTCTACTACCCTGCCCTATTGAATTATTTTAACCATGATATTCTTGGATTCTTCCTTGCGGATCGATAAATGATAACCCCGTATTTTAATATCCACGGGATCCCCGAGCGGCGCCACCCTCTCCACCGTCAGCACCGCGCCGGCCGTAACGCCCATTTCCAGAATACGTCTCCGAAAAAATCCTTTGTGCGTTATTTTAACAATTTCCGCCTTTTGACCCGGTTCCAGCGAACTCAGCGCGTTCATGCTCTCCTTTTCCTCCTTCACACGTGGCAAAGCATCCAATTTATTTTTGGTTTGATCCATACAATCCACGCAATCACAGGCAGCCTGCTTTCCCCCGCAATACCGGTGATATTTCTCGATCCAGTCTGTTCCGTGGCGGGGGCAGATATTAATAAACTCCAAAAACCTGATCAACCGCTCGGTCATATCTTTCGAGAGCGCGTGTTCCATTTTACAGGCGCTGTCTTCCGCCTGTTCCTCATCCACGGCCAGGACGGTTGTGAAAAACTCCTTCAGGGTTTCGTGACGGCGGACGATGTCCTCGGCCACCAGTTCGCCTTGGGCCGTCAAAGTCACGTCACTATAGGGCGAATAATTAATGAGTTTCTTTTTGGCCAGCGCCCTCAAGGCCACGGTGACCGATGATTTTTTCACTTTCAGCTCATCCGCCACCTGCTTGGCCCGGGCTTCATGCTCGCGCCGTATCAGATGATAAATGACTTCCAGATAGTCTTCCAGGCTGCTGGTTAGCGCCATTGACGCGGTCATCCTTACACCTCTCCTTGTTAGAAGCGTCTAACTTTATAGCGAAACGATTCGAATGTCAAGAAAAATAATCAATAACCATCACATTTATTTGGGGTTTGTTTACTTTTGCATTGCTGAACGTTCTTTTTATAGCATCCCCATAAGCATAATTGCCGCAAGGATAAATATCGCCAAGGCGCCCGCGCATGATAATGTCGTGTAAATAATTTTAAAATGTCCGAGGTTCTTACGCGCCAGGCTCAAAAACGTTTGTCGTGACACAATGGTGAATATCGCAACGGAAGAAGTGGTAAAACCCATGCCCAGGGAAATGCTAATCATGGCCAGCAGGCCCTGGATCACAATGCCGGTGATCAGGGCGTAGGACAGAATAATCGCCGCGCCCGGGCAGGGGATGAGTCCCGTTACCAGCGAGGTCAGGATCAGACTTTTCATTTCAGTCCGCTTCTGATCCCCCTCCCCTTCCTCGAAGGCCCAATGCTTATATTCGTGCAGGCTCTTCCAGATCAAATAAAGCCCGATGCCCATCAACAAAACCGCGCTGATCAGTTTGAAATAACCGCCAAACTGATCAAGTGTGGTCAAACCGCTTACTTTTAGCATGAAGTACAACACCATGACCAGGGTCGTTGCTGATAAAACATGGCTGAAAGTCAGCAAGTTCCCCATCAAAAAACCATGCACGGCTTTCCCGGGCCGGCTTAAAAAATATAAAACCGCTATGGATTTCCCGTGACCCGGACCCAGAGCATGAAAAATGCCGTACAAAAAGGAAAACCACAGGAACAGCCAAAACGCCCCGCCAAAAGGCCGGGTTTTCATTTGCTTGGCAAAAACGGTTAATCTTTGCTTGAATACTTTTTGATATTTTTGGCTGAAACGTATCACAGGATATATCCAGGAATTGACGGGCCGGGAGGAGCTGATTTTCGTCTCCGTTTCCGGCCCGTCCTGGCCGGAGAACGGATTAGCCGCCTGGGTAAAAACCGCCAGGTTCACGGAAAAAAGCAACAGCAGGGCAAATACCAGGTGCTTTTTCATTCTCATTTCCTCATTTGTATGGTCATGGTCTCGGGAAAACCGTCTTGCTCCATGAACATGAATTTTTCATTCCGGTACATGGACGCCTCAACGTGAAAGTCCCCGGCCTTCCCGGCCA
>JAUXBQ010000118.1 GCA_030619365.1 candidate division FCPU426 bacterium
CCTAAGACCGCTTTGGCCTCCGACTTCAGCAAGTGCGCGATATCCCCTGGTTTTTTCACCGTTATCCCCAATAATTTTCCCAGCCGGTCTTGCAGCAGACTGCTGGCCGCGGCCAGGCTCGCGTCGAATTGGCCGGCTAAAAACGACTGCCGGGTGGCGCGGAGAATGGTCTCGGTCATGAGCATGGAACCGAAAAGACGCTCGCGTTCCTGGTCCGTGGAGCCGGCCCCGCTGTCGCTGACCCGGACCCCGGCCAGATGTCCCTCGATTTTTTTCGCAAAAACAGCGCGCGCTTCCGCGGTTTCCAGTTCCCCCTTAAGGGAGAGCGTGTGGTAGTCCTGGCGCCTCACCAGGGTCAGCTTCAGGTTCATGCCCTTGATCCACTGGCTGGAAATAATGATCTGATGAATGGCTCCCCAGACTCCGGAATGAATGTTGCCTTCCAGTTCAGGCACGGCAATTTCGGCCATTATCCGTTCGCCGTCGTTTTTCTGGATAGTCAAATCATACCGGGTGTCCTCATCAAAGCCCATGCTGTCATGGGCCAGGCGCAGCAGGGCGTCCAACTGGTTGGGACCGAAACTGGCGCTCACACGGTAGTTCAAATTTATCTGAGATCCGTTCATCCTAAATACCTCCTTGGCGGGTTTGACTGCTGATATGGGACGGGCGCCTGACGTCCGGCCTTGCTTGAGACGTGGCCAGCGGCAGCAATTTCGTTTTGGCCCGTTTTTTCAAACTGAAAAGTGAAAAACCGGGAAGCCTGCGTGAAAAGGTCGGACATGGAGCGTGGTTTCCCCCAGTAGGCTGAGGTAATGAATAATCTGTGTGTATATTTTATACGACTTAACCGATCCTGGCCAGGGTATTTTTCGCAGCCCAGGCTATACAAGTATAAATCCCTTGGTTCCCCTTCCCGGCGTTAGTAGAATGAATCCGTTTAATTTCCCGGCCGAATTCACAAGGAGCAACGCATGCGCACAGCACCACCGCCGGTCATCGTCCTGGTCAGGCCCCAACTGGCTGAAAACATCGGCGCCACGGCCCGGGCCATGGTAAATTTCGGCGCGCGGGAATTACGGGTTGTGAATCCCCAGCCCTACGACGAGATCCACGCGGCGCGCATGGCCTGTGACGGCCGGCTGGTGTTGGAGAGAATGAAACGCTACCCGGACCTGCGTTCGGCCCTGGCGGACTGCGCGTACACCGTGGCGACCTCCCGCCGGCTCCGGCGGATTAAAATTGCGCCCCTGGAGCCGCGAGCCGCCATGGCCAAACTATTGACCTTCTCCAGCCCGGCGAGAACCGCCGTGGTATTCGGCGCCGAACAAGCGGGACTAACCAACGAAGAGTTGTTTCTCTGCGATGTGGCCAGCGCCATTCCGACCAGCGATCAGGGTAGCCTTAATCTGGGGCAAGCCGTGCTGCTGTACCTCTACGAGTGGTTCCTGGCCGCCCATCCGGACACCACGCTCCCCCTCTCCCTGGACCGGCCCGCCACGCATGCCGAAAAGCAGCGCAGTTACGATCTTCTGGGGAAGCTGTTGCGGGCTTCGGATTACAAACCCCTCAGCCGTTTGCCGGAATTCATGCGCCGCGTGAAGCTGCTGTTTGAAACCCGGCCCCTGTCTTTCCGCGAACAAAAAATCCTGCTCAAGGCGCTCCGCTACCTGGAAAAAATCACGGACCCCCCTCCCCCGGCCAGGACAAAAAAATAGCCGGGGCGCGGGGCCCCGGCTATCCGATAATGAGCGGAAGGTTATACTTCGCTGGAGGCCATCCAGTGTCCGTGCTGGTTGCAGTGTTCGATCACGGTCAGGGTGCCGTGCTGGTCGGCTTTCAGGTGAATGCTGACCGCGGCCTGCAGCACCGTGGCGTATACCTGATAGCGCGCCATGACTTTCTTGTTCAGATACACGTCGATCCACTCGATCAGGTGATCGGTCTCCATGGGGTGTGGCGTGGCGCCCACCTTGATGTGCGCGTCCCGGCAGATATCGGGCAGCAGCCCGCATTTTTCCACCAGCGAGATCACGGGCACGTGCTTTTCCTTCCCTTCTTTTTCAGCCGGATGAATGGCCCCGGCGTTTTCCGCGAATTTTTCCCTGGGTGCGAAACAAACCGGGCAGACGTCCGGCGCCACCCCAAATTCAATATGACCGCAAACGCCGCACACAAAAATCTTGTCCATGGTCAAGCCTCCTTTACAATTATCCGGCCTTCCCCCCGGCCGAAGCAGGCTAATCCCCCCAGGTGATCAGGTTGGTCTCAAATCGCTGCGCCAGATCGGCGTGCTTGGGCAGAACCCTTACCGTGAACCCGAAATTACCCGTGGCGATGCACGGGATGGCGCCGGCAAACACGATTTTTCCGCCTTTGTTCTCCTTCTCGGGTTTCATGGGCACCGTCCGCGTGGCGTACATATTCTGCTTGCTGTCGATTAAGCCGTAGAAGATTTCCACCTGCAGGTCCTCGGGGGTCAGGTCCCCCAGCTTGATGGTGGCCTTGACCGGCAGGTCGGTTCCCACCGGAAATTCCCGGGCCGTGTTGGCCTCCACTTTTACGATCTTCAACTGCCCCCAGGCCGAAGCCACTTTGTTTTTCCAGTTGGAAAGCTTGCGCACCAATTCACTGTTGTTCGCGCGGGCTTTCTCCAGGCGTTCCACTTGCGGGAAATAAATCCGTTCCGCGTATTCGGTAACCATGCGGTTGGTGTTAAAGATCGGCCCCAGGCTGGTCATGGAGCGTTTCATCAGGCGAATCCATTGTTCGGGGATATTGTCCGGGCCGCGGCCGTAAAACAAGGGCAGAATCTCGTTTTCCAGGATCTGGTAAAACGAGGCGCTCTCGACCCGGTCCTGGTATTCGTGATCGGAATACTCTTCCCCCCGGCCGATGGCCCAACCGTTTTTCCCGTGGTACCCTTCGTCCCACCAACCGTCGAGAATCGAGCAGTTAATCCCGCCGTTAAAGACCGCTTTCATGCCGGACGTGCCCGAGGCTTCCAGCGGGCGCCGGGGATTGTTGAGCCAAACATCCACGCCTTGCACCAGGTAATGCGCGCAGTTCAGGTCGTAATCCTCTAAAAACACCAGGTGGCGGCGCAAATCGCCGCGCCGGGCCAGGCGAATGACTTCCTGAATGAGCTGCTTGCCCGGCTCGTCGTTCGGATGCGCCTTACCGGCGAAAATGATCTGAAAGGGACGGTGGCGGTCGTTCATGGCCCGGGCCAGCCGTTCGATGTCCCTGAAAATCAGGGTCGCCCGTTTGTAGGTGGCGAACCGGCGGGCAAAGCCGATGGTCAGGGCTTCGGGATCCAGGACCTGGGAGGCCAACTGGATTTCCTCTTCCGGCGCGCCCCGGTCGATCAATTGCTGGCGCAGCCGGCGCCGGACGTACCCCACCAGGCGCTCACGGCGGCGTTCATGGGTCCGCCAGAGCTCGGCCGAGGGGATGGCATTGATGCGTTCCCAGATTTTCTGGTCGCCCGGTTCCTCCAGCCAGCGCGGACCCAGATAACGGTCAAAGAGCTCGGACATCTCCATGGAGATCCAGGAGTTCACGTGCACGCCGTTGGTTATGTGCGAGATGGGCACCTCGTCCAGCGGGAGGTCGGGCCAGAGATTCCGCCACATTTTCCGCGACACTTGCCCGTGCAGCCGCGCCACCCCGTTGACCCGGGAGGACAGTTTCAGGGCCAGGATCGCCATGGAAAAGAATTCATTGGAGTCGTCCGGATTGTTCCGGCCCAGGCCGAACAACTCATGGGGCGACACGCTTAATTTTTCATAGTAAGGGGAGAAGTATTTTCCAATCAGATCGGGCTTGAAGATATCAATGCCGGCCGGGACCGGGGTATGGGTGGTAAAGGCGTTGCTGCCGCGCACCAGGTCCCGCGCTTCCTGAAAATTCAAGTGATCATGCTGCATGTGATAGCGGATCCGCTCCAGCCCCAGGAACGCGGAGTGCCCCTCGTTCATGTGCGTGACGCAGGGCAGGAGCCCCAATTTCTCCAGCGCGCGCACGCCGCCCACGCCCAGAATGATTTCCTGCTGCAACCGCATTTCCTTGTCACCGCCGTACAACTGGGCCGTGATGTTCCGGTCTTCCGGCTTGTTTTGCGAAAGGTTGGTGCTGAGCAGGTAAAGGGGAATCCGGCCGATTTGCGCTTTCCAAATCCGCACCAGGACCCGGCGGCCGGGAAAATCAACCTCCACCAGGACTTCCCGCTGGTCCTGATCCCGGACCAGGGAGAGCGGCATATTGTAAAAATCACTCTCAATAAAACGTTCCTGCTGCCAGCCGTCGGTCGTCAAATACTGGCGGAAATACCCCTGGTGATAGGCCAGGCCCACACCGACCAGGGGCACGCCCAGGTCGCTGGCGGACTTGAGGTGATCGCCGGCCAGCACGCCCAGGCCGCCGGAATAGATCGGCAATCCCTCGCTGATCCCGAATTCCGCCGAAAAATAAGCGATTTGAAAGCGCGTTTCCTGCTGCCAGCGATTCTGAAACCAGGTCTTCCGGTTCATATAGCTGTGAAAATTGGCCATCACGCGGTCCAGGTGATACCGGAAGCCCTCGTCGCGGGTCAGTTCCTTGAGCCGTTCCTGCGAAACACGGCTCAAGAATTTGATGGGATTGTGGCCGCTTTGCGTCCATTGTTCCGGAGCGATGTGCCTGAAAACATTAAACGCGTCCGCATTCCAGCACCACCAGTAATTATAGGCCAGGTCCCGGAGGGGAAGGATTTCTTCGGGAAAATTGGGGATTACGTTGAAGGTATGCTGAAATTTCATGGGCCCTTCTCCTTCAGGAGAGTCATGTGCAGCGTGAGGGTATTTTACGGAATGCCTATCCGGAGTGCAAGCTGATTATCCGCTTATTTCATGGCTTAAATTGAGGAGCTTGGGGTTAGCCAGGGATGAATTGACAACCCCGCGGTTTCCGGCTAGAATGAGCGCCGGTCTTTTTTTTTACGACTTAATCGAGTTAAGGATGACCACGAAGAGCACGAAGGAAAACAAAAACTGATCACGAAGAGCACGAAAAAATAAATCAAGGTTAATAGCTATAGCTTTAAAGCCTTTACCCCTTTTATATTCTCTTCTTCGTGTCCTTCGTGTTCAGCCTTCGTGTCCTTCGTGGTAAAAAAGACATTTAATAACTAATCGCTTTATAATGCAATCTGAAGGGCTGGATTAGGAGGCTGCAATGCAAGTTGGATTTGTCGGGGCCGCGGCCAGCGGAAAAACCACTATTTTCGAGCTGCTAAGCAACACCCAGGGCGCTTTTCTTTCTCCGGATAAAGCCAATGTCGCCACAGTGGACGTTCCGGACAGCCGGATCGGCCGGCTGAGCGAGTTATACCAGCCGCAAAAAAAGACCTTTGCCAAAATATCCTTCACGGATATCAACCGCCTGGCGCCGGGTGACCGGGAAAACAACAACAAATCCCTGAACCATCTGAAACTCATGGATGCCCTGGTCCTGGTAATCAACGGGTTCTCTCCGGGCCGCACCGCGCAGGCCCCGCAGGCTGACCTGGAGTTTTGCCTTTCGGAATTGATCATGTCCGACCTGGAGCAGGTGGAGCGGAAGCTGGGAAAGCTGCGGAAGCTCAGAACCACCCCTACCCTGGCCGGCAAGCCCGAACTGGAGGTTCTCCAAAAACTGGGAGAGACCCTGGAATCCAACACGCTCCTGTCCGCGCGGGAGTTTCCCGCGGAGGTTTGGAAAGAACTGGGCTCCTATAATTTTCTGACCCGAAAGCCGATGTTTGTGGTGATCAACCTTTCGGAAGAACAGGGCCTGGCCGGGCCCGCGGGACTGCAGGACTTCGTAACAGCCTCCGAGGCCCGGGGGTTCCCGGCCGTACGGATATACGCCAAGCTCGAAAAAGACCTCCAGGAGCTTTCCGCCGAGGACCGGGCGGTTTTCACGCAAGAGTACGACCTCCCGCTAAGCGGCAAGGAATCCTTCATCCGGCAGGCGTATACCACCTCGGGCCTGATCAGTTTTCTGACCGTGGGGCCGGATGAAGTGCGCGCCTGGACCGTCAAGCGCGGCAGTCCCATCCGGGAGGCGGCCGGGGTCATCCACAAGGATTTCACGAACAATTTCGTGCGCGCCGAGATTATCAGCTTTGAAAAACTATTGGAGTGCGGCTCCGAACAGGAAGCGCACAAACGGGGCTGGCTGCGTTCCGAAAAAAAAGAATATCCCGTGCAGGACGGGGATGTGGTGCATATTTTGGCGAATAAATGACGCGACGACAATGAAACAAGGAGCGTCACCCCGGCATGTATTTAGCCGGGGTCCAGGAACACATTAAAGCTTGAATGTTTTTCTCACGCAAAGCCGCAAAGGCGCTAAGGAAAGCAATGAATCTCCGCACAGCAAGCTGTCGCGGAATTATGCAAGTTAAAAATATTTATACTTTATTTAAATCTTTCTTTGCGTCTTAGCGTCTTAGCGTCTTCGCGTGAGGCTTATTTTTTTCCTGGATTCCGGCTAAGAGCATGCCGGAATGACAAGATAGAAAAAGTAGGATTAATAAACCGACAAGGTCGCCCCTACGGATTATTTTTTTCCAATTCCCCGCTCAATTTGACCAGGGCTTCCAGCTTGGCCCGGGCTTTTCCCGTAACAATCGATTCGCGCGCCTGGTCCGTGCCGACCTTGAAATCCTTGGCCAGACCCGAAGCCACGAACACCGCGGCCGCGTTCATGAGCACCGCGTCCAGTTTGGGCCCGGCGTCGCCCTTGAACACCGAGCGAAGTATGGCCGCGTTCTGGTCCGCGTCCCCGCCGGCCAGTTCCTCTGGCCGCGCGGGCTGCAATCCGAAATCCGCCGGGCTCACCTCGTACGTCCGCACCTTTTCCCCGGACCACTCGCTGATCCGGCTGGGCCCGGTCAGGGAGAGCTCATCCAGGTTGCCATGGCCGTGGACCACCATGGCCCGCTTGATCCCCAATTGGCCGAGCACCCGGGCCATGGTTTCGGTCAAACCCTTCTCGTACACGCCCAAGATCTGTATATTAGCCCCGGCTGGATTGGCCAGAGGGCCCAACAGGTTAAAGATGGTGCGAATGCCGATTTCCCGGCGCGGCCCCGCCGCATGTTTCATGGCCAGATGATAGACCGGCGCGAACAGGAACCCAATCCCGACCTGGTCCACGCATTGCTTGACCTGGGCCGGCGTTAGCTTCAAGCTGACGCCCAACCGTTCGAGCACGTCCGCGCTCCCGCAGCGGGAGGAAATCGCGCGATTGCCGTGTTTGGCTACAGTGAGGCCCTGCCCGGCTGCAACAAACGCCACGGCTGTGGAAATGTTGAAGGTATTGGCCTCATCGCCGCCCGTGCCGCAGGTATCCACGATCAGTTCCTCGGTCTGATTGAGGCCGTCGCTTTCCAGGGCCACGGTTTTTCCCCGTATGTCCAGGGGCGCGGCCATGGCTCGCATGGCCTGGGCGCACCCGGTAATTTCGTCCACGGTCTCCCCTTTCATGCGCAAGGCCGTGATGAAGGCCGCGATTTGAGCCGGGGTCGCCTCCCCGCCCATGATGAACTCCATGGCGGCCCGGGCTTCCGGCAGGCCGAGGTCCTGGCCGCAAACGACTTTGGATAGGGTCTCACGAATCATGCCTTCAGCTCCTCTTTTTGTTCTTCCAGGATCGAGGCCACGTACCCGGCAACCTTTGGATAGGCGTGCGTAACCCAGCCCTGCGGATTGATGAGAATGGAAAAGCCGGACTATTATAGCAAGCCGGGATTGAATGTATAGTCCCATTCAGCGGCCTTTTAAAGTTTCGACAGGTAGCTATTGGCTGATTGGGATCCACGGAAGCAAGAAGGGGGCGGGGAGGTCTTTGGTTCTTCTGCTGGCAGCGGGATTGCAAAAAAGACATTGCCTCAACCATTGATCTGAGCTAAGATTTTGCCAGGTTATTTTGCCAAAACGGAGCTTCCATGCGCCTGAAAAACCTCCTGCACCAGGACATCTGGATC
>JAUXBQ010000239.1 GCA_030619365.1 candidate division FCPU426 bacterium
CCATCCGGCAAATCGCAAATGGGTTCGAGTTCGGGAAAAGCGCCCAAACGGCTAAGGGCGAAATAAATCATTATAAGTATTGGAAATGTAATGATTGGGATGAATATGATGGTTAGAGGTCTTGGTTTCATTCTATCTGCACCTTAATCTTTGGCTTACTGTCCGCCTCTGGATTCCGGTCCAGCATACGCTGGATCTTCGGCTTTCTTGCCCGGCGAATGCCGGGCGCCGGAATGACGGCAAATATATTTCATTCCGTAGGGAACGGTCGCGACCGTTCCCTACGATCCTATGGCCGCGTATTGATTAATTCTTTCGCGGAGTTTACGCACCGTGCCTTCTACATCTTCCTGCTGCGTAATCCCGGTCACCATGGCAATCCGGCGCGCGCCCTGGGCCAGGACCTGGTCCAAATTGCCTTCCTTTATGCCGCCCATGACCGTAAACGGCAGGTCAGCCGCGGCCGCGATGGCCGGTATGCGTTCAGGCCCCAGGAATTCGGGCGCCGTGGCTTTGGTTTGCGTGGGAAAAATCGGTCCGATATTAATGTAATCCGCGCCGTCGGCTCGGGCGCGTTGGGCCTCTTCTTCGTTGTGCGTGGAAACGCCCACCAGGATTTCCATTGTCCGGGAGCGCGCAACCGCGACAGGCATATCCCCCTGCCCCAGGTGCACGCCGTCCGCCCCGGAGGACAGGGCCAAATCCAGGTCATCGTTCACAATAAACAGCGCGCCGGCCTCGCTGCACAGGCGTTGGTACGCCCGGGCCAGATCCAACAACTGGTCTGACGGTTTGATTTTTTCGCGCAGCTGCACGATCCGGGCGCCGCCGGACAGCACTTGCCCGCACACCACTTCGCTGTCGCGGCCCGCGCAATGCGCTTCGGTAATCACCGGGTAGATATCCACGGCCTGGAATTTGCGCAGACGTTCGGTCTTGTTCATGAGTTCTTGGCCGGCGCGTCCTCGGCAGGCTCCTCCCGGAAACTTGCGTCCCAGTCCTTCCAGACCGGTTCAAAGCCGAGAAGTTCCAAATCCGCGGAGATTTCCCTGGCACTGCGCGTGTCTTCCACCTGAAACTGCTCCCCGGATGCCTGGATGTGGCCGTAACCTCCGGGTTCCGTGCAACTGCCCGCGCTCATCTGCGTGAAACCCAGGGGAAGCAGATGGCGGCGCAGGGATGCCGATTCGCGCGTGGACAGGGAAAACGGCGCGTCCGGCAGAAACAGCCGCAGCACGGTTACCAGTTGGGTCAACTGTTGGTCCGATACCGGAGCGGGCGCCTGAAATCCGCCGGCCGCGCGCCGCAGGCGCGGAAAAGAGAGCCCGAACGCGGTCTGCCAATATATTTTCTCCAGCGCCCGTACGTGTTGCCCCAGGTAATACCCTTCCAGCCGAAAATCCGTCAGGCCCAGGAGCACGCCCAACCCAACCTGCCGCAACCCGGCTTCCGCGCCGCGCTGGGGCGCTTCCAGGCGCGCGTGATAGTCATGCTTGGGGCCGGACGGATGGACTGCGGCGTACACTTCGGGCAAATAGGTTTCCTGATATAGAACCAATCCGTAGAGCCCGGCCTGTTGCAAGGCCGCGTATTCCCGGGTCTCCAGGGGATAGACTTCCACCGAGATTTCCGGAAAATCGGCGCTCAAGGCCGCAATCTGGTCGGCCAGCATCCGGACAGGTACGTGCGGCCGGGATTCGCCGGACACCAGCAGCAAATTCCGGAATCCCAAGCTGGACAGGAATTGTGCCTGCTCTTGGATTTCCTCCGGGCGCAGGGTCTTCCGGGCAATACGTTGCGTGCGGTTGAAACCGCAATACACGCAGGTATTGATGCATTCGTTGGACAAGTACAGGGGGACATACAGTTTCATGATGCGCCCGAACCGGCGGCGCGTGATGGCTTGCGCCCGGCGCGCCAGAGGTTCCAGATAGGCTTCGGCCGCGGGCGAGAGCAGGTTCACTAAATCCTTTTCATCCAGGTCCGCCTGGGACAAGCTGCGTTCCACCGCGGCGGGCGTAACTGCCTGCAGCCGCCGGGTCAGCGTTTCAGGTGAATCAAATTGGTCAATTTCAAAACATCTTTTCATCGTTCCACCTAACGCATGCCTACAAAACATTGGATACCGAAATGTGCTGGACCCCGGCTTACGCCGGGGTGACGATCTTAAAAAGTCACGTCATTCCGGCGAACGCCGGAATCCAGGAACAACAGGGACAGCCATACCACCGTCTATCAGTTCATTGCTTTTCAATTATTTTGCCCCGCGTTCTCATGCAAGAATCCCGTCAATGGGCTGGAGGCCTCGGCTTGCTCCTGGGTTGCGCCCAGGCCCGCCAGGTAGGCCTGGCGGCCTGCTTCCACACCCAGCTTAAACGCCCGCGCCATGGACCCCGGGTCCCGCGCCACGGCCAGGGCCGTGTTGACCAGGACCGCGTCCGCTCCCATTTCCATGGCTTCGGCCGCGTGCGAGGGAGCGCCCAGCCCGGCGTCCACCACCACCGGGACCGTGGCCTGCTCAATGATGATGCGAATACTGTCACGCGTCTTAATCCCCTGGTTGGTGCCAATGGGCGAACCCAGGGGCATGACCGCGGCAGCCCCCGCGTCCGCCAGGCGCTTGGCCAGAATAGGATCGGCGTTGATATACGGCAGCACCACGAATCCGTCGGCCACCAGTTGCTCCGTGGCTTTAAGGGTTTCGACCGGGTCCGGCAGCAAATAGCGCGGATCCGGGGTGATTTCCAGCTTGATCCAGTTGATGCGGCTTATGGCCCGGGCCAGTTTCGCCACCCGAACGGCCTCCTGGGCGTCCCGTGCGCCCGAGGTATTCGGCAGAATAAGCTGCCGGTCCTGATCCAGGGCGGACAGCGTGGGGTCCCCCGCCTCTTGCAGATTCACGCGCCGCAGGGCCACGGTCACCACTTCCGCTTCCGCGGCCGCGATTGCCTCGCGCAGGGCCTGGGGCGAGGAAAATTTTCCGGTGCCCACGAAAAGCCGGGAGCGCAAGGCGCGACCGGCGATAATGAGTTCATCCATTTCAGCCACCTCCGATAAAGCGGACGATTTCCAGCACATCGCCCTCCTGCAGGGGCGTGTCCGCAAAACGGGGATGGTTCAGGATCTCCCGGTTCCGCTCCACCACCACGGTTTCCTGGTCCACGTCCAATTCGTTCAACAAATCCTGCAAGGTCCGTCCCAACACGGCTTGCCGCGGCTCGCCGTTCACGGTTATGGTCATGATGATCACCTTCCCTTGATTATCTTTTGCCGTCGGATTACACAATTTGTGTCGATATTCGAAATTCATAATTCATTTGTAGGGAACAGGCATGCCTGTTCCCTACTCCATGGCGAGTCGGGGCGGGGAAAACGCAAGCGTGGGTTGGGCGTGCTGCGGTTCAACCACCGGCAGGTGAATAATGCCGTGGGCGCGGTGCAACCGTTCTTCCAGCTCTTCCCTGAGCATGGATCCTTTGACCACCTGGCAGAAGGCGGCGTATAGTCCCTCGCTGGTCATAAGCCCAAAATGCATTTCCCGGGCCCGCACCGCCACGTCGGCCGGGAAAGCCGCCGGCCGCTCGCAACTGGGGTCTTCCAGCCGGTAATGATTGAAAATAAGAATCCCCTTCCAGATCCGTCCGTCTTCCTCCTGCGCGAAGACCGCGTGGTGCAACAAAAGCTGCAGGTCCTCCGGCCCGGCCGGGCCGGAGCGCCCGGTGGCGTCGAGCAGCATGTTACCGAACCGGGTGGAGAGCGTCATCAGGTCGGGGGCCGGGTGGTAGGGCTTGAC
>JAUXBQ010000024.1 GCA_030619365.1 candidate division FCPU426 bacterium
CCATCATCGGCGCGGCCGTGGGCGGCACGGCCGGCGCGCTGATCGGCGCGCAGATGGACAAGCAGGCCGAGGAATTGCGTAAAGACATTGAGGGAGCGAAAATCGAGCGCGTGGGCGAGGGCATTAAGATCACGTTTGCATCCGGACTGCTCTTCAGCGTGAACTCGGCGGCCATGCAGAACGCGGCCCGGGAGAACCTGGCCAAGCTGGCAGTTACACTGAACAAGTACCCGGACACCAATGTTCTGATCGAGGGCCACACGGACAGTGACGGCAGTGAGGAGCACAACCAGAAGCTCTCCGAACGGCGCGCCACGGCGGTATCCAACCAGCTGAAAAGCTATGGGGTCCTGCCCCGGCGCTGTACGGCCATGGGCTACGGCGAAACCCAGCCCGTGGCGGACAATGCCTCGGATTACGGCAAACAACAAAACCGGCGCGTGGAGATTGCGATCTTCGCCAATGATAAACTGAAATCCGCGGCCATGAAGCAGGCCGAGGAGAAGCAGAAGAAAAAGTAAGCTTGCGAGGAGAAACGCGCGGCCCTGAAGGCTTGCCTTCAGGGCCGTTTTTTATTTTTTTATAAAAAAAAAGGGGATCGACCGGATAAAAGGGGTGTGGGAGGCCGGAGGAGCAAGGGTTTAATGCTGCCGTAGGCGTGAAGGCACTTGACAAACCGGCTGGAAAGGCCGAATAATCGTCACCATGCCGCATTTCCACAGGACGGCTGCCCGCGCGAGCAGGTGATTATTTATTTGCACCCTATCAAACCGAATAGAAAGCGAGGATATGCCATGAAGCGAATACTGGCGGTTTTACTAGTACTCAGCCTGACTGGGTGTGCTTCGTCCGGGCCGCTGAAGAATTTGAGCCGTACCGGAAATGAGGCGCTCGTGGTGGGGCGCGTGTTGATCACGTACAACGGGGAACCGGCCAGCGCCAACTCGACGCTGCTGCTCAGAAAAACCCAGCATCTGGAGGAAAACAGAAATCAGTATTTTTACCGTTCCCAGGGCCAGGGCCCGGACATGGCCATCCCCTTCAAACTGGACGAAACCGGACTCCTGGTGACTCGCCTTCCCTTGGGTTACTATGCGATCACCACGTTGAGGTGCAGGCCAGTACCGGGATCCGCCGAGGCGGAGTATAAAATCTATGAAGAGGATACGACCTTTGGCCTGACCGACGCCTCCCGGACGTATTATATCGGCGATATTTACGTAGACTGGAAAGGTCCGAAAATGAAAATCTGGACCATTGGCGATGAGCTCGGCCTCACCGGCAAAAAAGGGAAGAACGACGGTGAGCTTAAGCTGAGCGTAGCAGACCGGTTTGCTGACATTCAGCGGGTGCTGTTAAAGAAGTATGGAGAAACGCCGAATTATGAGCGGACGCTGCTGAAACTGCCCGTTCACCGGGAACCCGGTGCAACCACGGAACCGCGGCAGGAGGGGGAGAAAAAAGAAGCTGCCCAGGACGGCCAAACCGCGCCGGATACTAAGTAAGGCCCGCCGTCCGGTCTGCTGTCCGCGCAGGAAATGATACTTAATTCCAATAAATACAAGCATAATAAATGACGTTCTGCGAGGAGGACATTTTATTTTCCGGGCTTTTATTTTCCCGCGGATAATGTTAAACTACGACCTTCTATTTTTTCAATAACCAGACAAAAAGGAAGCCTGTTTTGACAAAACAAAAAAACCCGCTGGAAACACGCGTCGTGATTACCGGCATGGGTACGATCAATCCCATAGGCAATACGGTCGAGGAATTCTGGGACAGCCTCATTGCCGGCAAATCGGGCGTGCGTTTGGCGCGCCATACTGATCTGTCCGAGTTTTCGGTGAAAATCGGGGCCGAGATCGACCTGCCCGACCTGACCGAGTATTTTCCGCAAAAGAAAATGATCAAGCGGTTGGACCGGTTCGAAATATTTGGCCATGTCGCCGCCACCCAGGCCCTGAAGGACTCGGGGCTGGATACGGAACGCGCGCCGCAGCGTTTTGGGGTTTTGGTGGGAACCGGGGACGCGGGCGTCGACGTGCAGTTCAAGAATATCAAAAACGTGGTTAACAAGGGCATGGACGCCGTCTCTCCCTTTTACGTGGTGGGCACGATCCCCAGCACGGCCTCCGCTTACACGGCCCGGGCCTTTAACCTGCAGGGCCCGAATTTTTCCGTGAATTCCGCCTGCGCCACGAGCAACCACGCCATTGGCCTGGCCGCCATGCTGATCAAGATGGGCCTGGCCGACGCCATGCTGACCGGCGGCGCGGAAGCGGTGGTCAACATCATGGGCTTCGGCGGTTTTGGGGTGATCCAGGCCCTCTCCGAAAGAAACGATTCGCCCGAGACCGCGAGCCGGCCCTTTGACAAACACCGGGACGGTTTCATACTCGGGGAAGGCGCGGGCGTGTTGTGCCTGGAGGAATTGGAGCATGCGCGTGGGCGCGGCGCCCGCATCTACGGGGAGATCAAAGGGTTTGGTTTTTCCTGCGACGCCCATGACATGGTGGCGCCGCACCCGGACGGTCGCGGCGCCTGCAACGCCATGGAACTGGCCCTGGCTAGTGCCAAAATGAACGCGGAGGACATCGATCTCATCAACGCGCACGGCACCTCCACCATCCTGGGCGATTTGTCGGAAAGCCGGGCGGTGTGCAAGGTGTTCGGGCCGGCGGCGGAAAAGGTCATGGTGCACAGCACCAAGTCCATGATCGGGCACTTGGTGGGCGCGGGCGGCGGCACCGAGGCGATTGCCGGCATCCTGGCCCTGGAAAAAAACGTCGTGCACCCCACCATCAACCAGTTCGAACCGGACCCGGAGATTCCGCTCAATATCGTGCGCAACCAGTCCCGGGAGGCCCGGGTGAACAATATTCTATTGAACAGTTTCGGATTCGGCGGGCAAAACGCCACGCTCCTCATTTCGAGATTGAAAGACTAAGGCGGCGAGTGACGGCGAATGAAAATGAATAATCAGCGGCGCGTGGTCATCACCGGCATGGCGACCATTAATCCCCTGGGCGACACGCTGGAGGATTATTATCAAAACCTCATTCAGGGCAAATCCGGGATCACCCGGTGGAAATCCCTGGATATGTCGCAGGTGGAATGCAAGATCGGCGGAGACTTGGGAGACTATGACGCCCGGGCGGCCCTGGAGCGGATTGGCCCGCAACTCTTGCCGCCGCTTCTGAAAAAAACCAGAAAAATCTTTAAAAATGCGACCTTTTCGAATAAAATCAACCTGCTGTGCGCCTTGCAGGCATACCTGGACGCAGCCTTATGGGAGGCGTCCGGTGACCCGTTTCGGACCAGCGTGCTGGTCGGCGGCCATAATTTCAATTCCCGCTATATCACGAAAAACACCGAGCAATTCCGGGCCGAGCCCCTGTTCATTGAACCGCTGTTCGGCGTGGAAGCCCTGGACTCCAATATCGCGGCCACGGTTTCCGAAGTGCTCGGCCTGCGGGGGCCGACTTTTACCATCGGCGGCGCCTGCGCCAGCGGGAACCTGGCCCTGCGCGACGGATTTCGCGACATTCTCTGTGGCGAGTGCGAACGCTCCGTGGTCACCGGCGCGATCTTCGACATGACCCCGGCGGACATTCACGCCATGGCGTTTCTGGATTCCGTGGTGGTCAAGCCGGAGTACCAGGATAACCCGTCTGCCGCCTCCCGTCCCTTTGATGCCAAGCGCTGCGGCTTCGTTCCGTCGCACGGGTCGGGCGCAATCGTGCTGGAGGACCTGGCCACGGCCCGGGAACGGGGCGCGCGCGTTTACGCGGAAGTGCTGGGCGTTAAGGCCAACGCGAACGCCAATCATTTGCCCGCGCCCTCGGCCGAGAGCCAGACGCGACTGATGCGGGATCTTCTGCAAGCGGCCGGAGTGAAGCCGGAGGAGGTCAATTACGTAAATTGCCACGCGACCGGGACCCCGCTGGGGGACCTGGAGGAAATGAAGGCCCTCCAGCAGGTGTTTGGCGATAAGCCCGCGCAATTGAAAATCAACGCGCCCAAGTCCATGCTGGGGCACGTGTGCTGGTCGGCTCCGATCGTGGAACTGATCGGCGGTGTTTTGCAGATGAACCACAACACGCTGCATCCCACCATCAACATCGACGAGCTGGACCCGGCGATCAGCCTGGACGTGTGCGCGAACCAGGCCCAGTCCCATCCGGTCCGGTATATGCTGAAAAATTCGTTTGGCTTCGGCGGGTTGAACTGCTGCAGTCTCATCAAGCGTTTTGAGGAGTAAGCCATGAACGTGTTCGTGACCGGCGGTTCCCGGGGTATTGGCCGGGCGATCGTGTTGAGGATGGCGACGGCCGGGCACGGCTGCGCTTTTACCTATGTTTCGAACCAGGCCGCGGCCGAGGAAACCCTGGCCCTGGCCCGAAAAATCAATCCCCAGGCCAAGCTCAAGGCGTACGCGTTGGACGTGAAAAACGCGGCGCAGGTGGAAAAGGTGACTGAAACCGTGCTCGCGGATTTTGAGGACGTAACCGCGGTGGTGAACAATGCGGCCGTGGTCAGGAACAACGCCGCGGTCGTGATGAGCAACGAAGAATGGGACGAGGTCCTGGCGACCAATCTCACCGGGCCCTTTTACGTCATTCGCGCCTTGCTCATGCATTTCCTGTCCAACCGCAAGGGAAAGATCATCAACGTGTCATCCCTGGCCCAGGGCGGGTGCAGCGGACAGATCAATTACGCGGCCAGTAAATCAGGCCTGATCGGCCTGACCCAGACCCTGGCCAAGGAATACGGGGCCAAGGGCGTTACGGCCAACGTAGTCACCGTGGGCTACGTGCCCACGGACATGACCCAGGATCATTTGTCGGAAAGCCTGCGCCAGTTTTGGCTCCAGCACTGTCCGGTCAAGAAGGTAGGCTCGGCCGAGGATATCGCGCATCTGGTTAATTTCTTGATTTCCGAAGAGGCGAATTTCATCAACGGTGAGGTCATTCGCGTGGCCGGCGGCCTCACTTACGCCCCCTAATGATAAAAAGCTGCCACGAAGACACCAAGACACGAAGAAAGACCGGGAAAAGATTAATAGCTTTTATTTACTTGGTGCCTTAGTGCCTTGGTGGCAAATCTTTTTGAGGAATGCGGAATGAAAAAGATCGGCATTGAAAAAATAAACCTCTACGGATGTTCGCTCTTCATGCCACAGGCGGAGCTCGCCCGCGCGCGGGGCAAGGACCCGGAACAGGTCGTGAACGATTACCTGATCAACACCCGCTCCCTGAATCCGCCCTACGAGGACACCGTGACCATGGGCGCCAACGCCGCCCGCAATCTGCTCACCGAAGAGGAAAAGAATCAGATCGGTTTGCTGATCGTGGGGACGGAAGGTTCAGTGGATTTCGGCAAACCCATCAGCACAAATATACACCGGGCGCTCGGCCTGCCGCCGAACGTGAGAAATTTCGAGACCAAGCACGCCTGCTACAGCGGAGTGGCCGGCCTGGACACGGCTATTTCGTGGATCGCTTCCGGCTTGAATCGCGGCAAAAAAGCCCTGCTCATTGCCACGGATTTCAGCCGCCAGCACTTCCACAAGGATCACGAGTTCGTGCTGGGCGGCGTAGCGGCCGCCGTGCTGATCAGCGAAGAGCCCAAGATTATTGAGTATGAAATCGAGCGCAACGGGTACTGGACCACGGATATCTACGACACCTTCCGGCCGACGGCCCGGCAGGAAGCCGGCAATAACGAGGTCAGCCTGTACAGCTACATGGACGCCCTGGAGGGCGCGTATAAGCACTACCAGGAAAGCGTTGGTCCGGACCTGAATTTTGACAATGATTTTGCCTATAACATGTACCATATGCCCTTTCCGGGCATGGCCTTTCAGGCCCACCGCGTATTGTGCAATCTGGCCCGGCCGCGGAAAAAATCCGAAATCCGGGAGAGCTTCAACCAAAAAGTGCTGCCCTCCCTGCGGTACGCCTCCCGGGTCGGCAGCACTTACGGCGCCAGTAATTTCATCGGCCTCTGCGGATTGCTGAAAAGCATTGAGCAGGCCGGCCCGGAGGAACGGATCGGTTTCTTCGCGTACGGGTCCGGGGCCATCGGCGAGTTCTATAGCGCCCGTATTTGCCCGGGGGCCAAACAGCGCATCGAGGATCTGAAAATCGACGAGGCCCTGGATCAGCGCCGGGAAGTCAGTTTCGAGGAATACGAACTGATCGAAAAAATCCGGGAGAATGCCGTGGAACAGCCCGAATTTGAGCCGGATCTCACACTGCTGGACGATTGGTACGCACGGCACTATGCGGGCCAAAAATACCTGGTTTTAAAATCCGTGCGGGACTATTACCGCGAATATATCTGGAGCTGACATGACGCTGGTGGATTTTTACACGGACGGGCCGGTGGCCGTGATCACGCTGGCCAATCCTGGGCAGGGCAACGTCCTGAACCAGGAGAGCCTGGAAGCTTTGCGCGCCGCGCTGGCCTCGGCCATGGCCGACGAAAAAAGCCGGGTCATCCTGCTGCGCGCGCAGGGCGATCCTTTCTGCCTGGGCATGGATTTGGAGGCCCTGCAGTCCCTGGATCAGGACGAAACCGCTGCCCGCCGGACCGTGGGCCTGTACATAGAGGTACTCACCGCGATTTATACCGCGCCCCAGCCCGTGATCTGCCTGGTGCAGGGAGCCGTGAAAGCGGGCGGCATCGGGCTGGTCGGGGCGTGCGATATTGTCCTGGCCACCGCCTCCGCCAGCTTTGAAATGAGCGAGGTGATCCTGGGCCTGATCCCGGCCAATGTGCTGCCCTTTGTTTACTCGCTGCGCCTGCCCCCGCAAAAGCTGCGGTATTTGATCCTGACCGCCGCGCAAATCCCGGCCGGGGAGGCGCGGCGCCTGAATCTGGTGGACGAGGTCATGGCCGCGCCGGAAGCCGCTAAAACGGTTAAGGCCGTGATTAAAAAACTGCTGCGGGCCTCGCCTGCAGCCCTGGCTGAGACCAAGCAATTCACCCGGCGGTTGTTCGGGGAGAAAATGGAAGAGGCCACTTTGCTGGCCCAGGATAAAATATTGGAAATGATCAAAAATCCCGAGGTGATCAAGGCCATCCAAGCCTTTAACGCGGGCAACCTGCCGCAGTGGTGTGAAAAGTTCGCGCCTGAAAAACCCTTGGTCCTGGAAGGTGAACCATGAACCCGAGAATCAGCCTGACCGTGCGGGATGACGGCGTGGCGCATTTGCGCATGCAGGACAAAGCGAACCAAAACGTGTTTTCCGACGATTTCATCCGGGAACTCATCGAAAGCCTGGACTGGCTGGCGCAAAACGAACAGGTAAAAGTGCTGATACTGTCCGGGTTGCCGGAGGTTTTTTCCAGCGGGGCGGACAAGCAAAACCTGCTGGATCTCTGCGCCGGCAAGATCCACGTCAAGGACTTGCTGATTTCCGAGCGCTTGCTCGAAATGCCCTTTCCGGTCATTGCGGCCATGGACGGCCATGCCGTGGGCGGAGGATTCATCATGGCGGTTTGCTCCGACCTGGTGATCGCGGCCAGCGAGAGCCGGTACGGCGTGGTTTTCATGTCCCTGGGATTCACGCCCGGCATGGGCTGTACCAAGCTCCTAGCCGAGTTGGTGGGACCGTATATCGCCAATGAGATGATGTACACCGGCAAGTGCTTCAAGGGCCGGGAGCTGGCCGAAAAAGGCACAAATATAAACTATATTCTGCCCAAGGCCGAAGTTATGCCCCAAGCGGAAAATATTGGCTTGCAAATTAGCGAAAAAAATGTAAAATCCATCCGGCTCCTGAAACAGGCCCTGAGCGCGTCCAAGAAGAAATTGCTGATCGAAGCCAGGGTCCAGGAGGATACGATGCACCGCATCAGTTTCGCGTTTCCCGAGACGAAAAAGATGATTGAGGAATCGTACGGGAAATAGCTGGGAATAGTTTTTAATGTCCGTTGGGGGGACATTCCACCGGGGCGCCGCACGCTGGGCGCCCCCACGGAATAACGTAGGGGCGCGGTTGCCGCGCCCTCGGCTAGGAAGCCATGATGCGTATTGATCTGGGAAATAAGGTGGTGCTTATTACGGGCGGTACGCAGGGGATAGGGCTGGCGTCGGCCCTGCAATTCGGACAGGCCGGGGCCCGGGTCTATCTTACGTATAAATGGGGTTCGGCCAAGCCCGAGGACGTTTATCGCCAGTTTGAGGAAATCAAGGCGGCCCGGCCCGTGCTCATCGAAGCGGACGTATCCCAGGACGCGGACACGGACGCCTTGCTGGACAAAATCGCGGAAAAGGAAGAGGGTCTTGACATCTTCATCAGCAATGTGGGCTTTGCCCAGCGGACCATGTCCCTGGACGAGTACAAGAAAAAGACGTTCTTCAAGACCCTGGAGTACAGCACCTGGCCGCTTATTGAATACACGCGGAAAATTAACCGGAAGTTCAATCGCTATCCGCGCTATATTGTGGGCATTTCCAGCGACGGGCCGGATCATTTTTATCCGGGCTATGATTTCGTGGCGGCCTCCAAGGCCCTGCTCGAATTTTTTTCCAAGTACCTGTCCGCGCATTTGTTCGCCGCCGGCAGCCGGGTGAATGTCATCCGTTTTGGCACGGTTAAAACCGATTCCTTCACCAAGATATTCGGGGAGCGGTTTTTTAAATTCGCCCGATCCCGCGGAATCCCGGAGGAAATGATCCTGACACCCCGGGAATGCGGGCAGGCGGTGCTGGCGCTTTGCAGCGGGCTGCTGGACGCCATGAACGGACAAATAATTACATTGGACAAAGGTATGCCTTTTCGTGATAATCTAATGAATCAGTACCTATCGCAATTAGAAGGGGAACAAGGTTAGCTAAGCCGGGGAGCGTTTGGTAGCGGCGGAGCCCCCCGGGCGAAGCCCGGGGCACCCCTACCCAACCTCGCATCGTACTTTCGTTCGGCAGGCGGCATCCTGCAACGCCTGGTGACGCTTTTATCCACGAGTATGCTCGGGTTTATGGCGTTGCAGGGCAAATTAATGATGGGAGAGAAATATGGACAAGGAACAGATTTACGCGGTGATCAAAAAACACCTCCTGGAGAACGTGGAGGATTTGCAGGAAGCGGATATCGACCCGCAAAAATCAATGAAGGACTACGGCGCCAACAGCCTGGACATCATCGAAGTGGTGTCCTGCGCCATGCGGGAACTGAACATCAAAATTCCCCGATCCGAACTGGCGGAAATCAAGACCATTGATGAGTTGACGAACAAGTTCGTGGCGAACAGTTCGGTGGAATCATAGCCGGTTGCCGCGGCTGACCGGTGAGGGCCGGCCGCGCCCGGTGAAGCGAACCCATGGATAATATACTCGATTACAGCCTGGCCGATTTTCAATTTAACGACAATCCGGATGTCCTGGCGCCCCCCGAGGATTTCGAGACCTGGATCAATGACCAGCGGATCAGTTATTGCTTCAGTTTTTTCGAGCAGCAACTCCTGCGCGCCCCGCGGAGCTCCACGGAGATACTGAGCAACCTGGACGGCCAAAAACGGAAAGTCATCAACCTGACCTCCTACAATTACCTCGGCTTGTCCTCCCACCCCGAAGTGATTCAAGCCGCCCACGAGGCCCTGGACCGATACGGACTGGGCGCCTCGGGCGCGCCCCTTCTGTCCGG
Organism: candidate division FCPU426 bacterium; assembly: GCA_030619365.1. Lineage (GTDB taxonomy): Bacteria > Oederibacteriota > JAAXVQ01 > JAAXVQ01 > JAUVAV01 > JAUXBQ01. The sequence continues at coordinate 9,654 of JAUXBQ010000024.1, forward strand.
CACCTTTGACGTGCACGTCGCCTTCGCGAAAAAACTGGCGGAGTTCAAACAAAAAGAGGACTGCCTGCTTTTTTCCAACGGCCTGGCCGGGAACATGGGGGCCATGCAGGGTATCCTGCGCAAAGGCGACGTCCTGATTCTCGACGAGAAGTGCCATAAGAGCCTGGTGGACGGCGGGACCCTGTCCGGCGCTAAAATGCTCTTTTTTGAGCACAACAACGTCGACTCCCTGGTGATGATGCTGGAGAAAAGCCGCGGCAAGCGCGTGCTGGTCGCGGTGGAAGGCGTGTACTCCATGGACGGCGATCTGGTCAAGCTGCCCGAGGTCGTGGCGGCCTGCGAGCGCTACCGGGCGGCGATATACATCGATGAGGCCCACTCCACGCTCATGTTCGGGCCCAACGGCCGGGGCGTGGCCGAGCATTTCGGGCTGGAAGACAAAATGGGCGTGACCTTCGGCACGTTCAGCAAGTCCTTCGGCGGCGTGGGCGGCTTCATCTGTTCCAACGCCCGCCTTATCCGCTACCTGAAATGCTATTCATCCCCTTACCATTTTTCCTGCGCGCCCTCGCCTGTGCTGGTGGCCGGCCTTATGAAAGCCCTGGAAGTGGCCACCCGGGATTCCTCCCTGCGGGACAAACTCTGGGAAAACGTCCGTTATATGAAGCGGCGCCTGCTGGACTTAAAACTCGATCTGGCTGGAACGGAATCGCAGGTCATCCCGATCATCATCGGCTCATCGGGCGAAAAACTGTTCCAGATGGCCACCCAGCTTCAGCAACGCGGTCTTTTTCTGCAACCGGTGGATTTTCCGGCCGTGCCCGCCCACGCCCGGCGCTTCCGGATATCCGTTTCCTCGCAACTGACAAAGGAAGAGATGAACGAGGCCTGTAATATCATCGAGGACGTCGTGGTCGCGGGTCTGAAAAAATAAACATGGATTATGCCGCGGTTTTAAAGACCCATCGGAAAAAGCCCCTGGCCAGCCCGGAAGACCTTTCCCACCCCCTGGCCTATGATCAGGACGAGATAATAAAAATAATCCCGCATCGCGAACCTTTTCTCCTGGTGGACCGCTTGCTGGGCCTGGATTTGGGCCAAGGCGTCATCCTGGCCTCGCGTAAAATTGCGGAGACGGACCCGGTCTTTCAGGGGCATTTTCCGGATTTTCCCGTTTACCCGGGCTCCCTGCAACTGGAGATGATCGGGCAGGTGGGATTGTGCCTGTATTATTTTGAAAAGCACCGGCGGACCGATATCTCGGACCAAGCCCAGCCGGTTCCGGTGCGAGCCACGAAAATACTGGGCGCGCATTTTCTGGAACCCGTTCCGCCCGGGGCCGAGGTGACCGTAGCCGTGAAAAAGCTCGAGCAGGAAGCCTACCTGGGAACCGTGGTGGGCCAGGTAATTTCCGGTAAAACCGTGTGCAGCGTTTCCATCAGTGAAGTCTGTTTTTTGGAATAAACCATGACCTTCTTTGCCCGCCTTTTCCGGGACCTGGGCGCGCGGGGCGTTTCGTTCGCAGGTACGCATACCCTCCGCCCGATATCCTTGCTCAATCCGGCGGAAAAGCGAGCCGTCCGCTCCGCCAGTCCCCGGCGACAAGCTGAGTTTGCCACGGGACGCTGGTGCGCCGGAAAGGCCCTGCAAACCTTGGGCGTGCCTGCTGTGTCTATCCCCGCCGGAACCGGCGGGGAACCCGTCTGGCCGGACGGGATTTGCGGAAGTATTTCACATACGGCCGGAGCCTACTGCGCGGTGGCGGCTTTCTCGGATAAATACCAATCATTGGGCATTGATATTGAAAGCCGGAAGAAAAAGATCACTCCCGGAGCTCTCGAACTCATCGCCAATACGGATGAATTGCGGTGGCTGGCCCGGGCCGGGAAAAAAAGGCGGGAACGCGAACAACTCTTGTTTTGCGCCAAGGAGAGCGCTTTTAAGACGTTGTACCCGATCACGCAAAAACGTTTTTCATTTACCGCACTGTCGCTCCTGCCGGTTACCGACCCCGGACACTTTATCTTGATATGCAAAAACGATTTGTTTGCCGGCTTTCCCAAGGGAAGAAAACTGCTTGGCCGGTACTATGCGGACCCGCAGTGGCTGGTCGCCATGACTGATATGCCCCGGGAAACGGCGTGAGACTAGAGAAACCGTTTGCCGGCTTGGCCGTCAAGGACCGGGTCCATCACCATAACCCGGCCAGAGCCTTCCGGGCGTATAAGGGCGATTAGTCGCTGTTAAAAACCGGAACCGGCTCCGCCGGCCCGCCAGGAGGAATCCATGACGTATTCTGAGCTTAAATCATCCTTGCAAGTGTTCGGCCTGGGGGAACAGGCCACGCTGAAGAAAATAAAAGCGCGCCACCGTGAACTCGTAAAACAACACCACCCGGACACCGGCGCGGGGCAGGCGCTTGAGCAAATACGGAAAGTGAATGTGGCCTATAAAACGCTGATGACCTATGTCGAGTCGTTTCACTTTATGTTTTCCGAGGAAGAATTCTACCGCCAGAATCCCGAAGCCAGGGTCCGGGAACAATTCAAAGACGATCCGTTGTGGGGAAAAGGATAAAAAAGCTTGGGGATTCCTGCTGTATATTGATCACGTCCGGTCCTGGCGGAAGAAAGTGTGTATTTCCGCCCGGACAAAATTGCCCGCCTTAAATACGCGCGTTTCCACCGTAAATTCATTTTCCTTGACGCAGATCATATTATAGGCCTGGGGGCGTCCGAACGTTCGCCGGGAGACGGCCGTGCCCGCCTGGGCCATGACCATGGGACGTTTGAGAAACGGGTAGTACTGCTGCAGGTTCTGGACGTAGAGCCGGTGGGAATGGCCCACGATGACCAGGCTCACGTCGCAGACCGCGAGCACCTTCACCGCGTGCTTGCGCCGGCCCACCAGGTCGCGCGGAAAATGAAAGGGATGCGGCATGAGCGGGTGATGCGACATGAAAATGCGGAAGCGGGAATCCAGGCGCGAGCAGAAAAAGCGGCGCATGTACTCCAACTGGCTGTGCGACAACTGCCCGCGCCGGATGCGCCAGCGCCGCGTGGAGTTAAGCCCCAGGATCAGAAGCTGGTCGTCCTGGTAATCGGATTCCGCGACCGAGGGAAAGAAAAAATGATATTTTGCCAGCGGATTGATCAAACGGCCGTATAAATTAAACAGCGGCACGTCGTGATTGCCAGGGACCACCAGCTTGGGGATGGGGAATTGGTTCAGGAAATCCGTGACCTGGGCGAATTGGTACTTGCGGGCGCGCTGCGTTAGATCGCCGCTGACCAGGAGAAGGTGAGGCGCCGCTTTTTTAAGGTCGCGGGTCAGGGCCTGCATGATTTCCGGCACTTCCGTGCCAATGTGCAGGTCCGAGAGATGGGCGATAAGACGCATGGTTATCCTGCCAAAAAGGGTTTATTGCCGGTCATTGCAGCAGCGCAAGCTTGCCGCGCTTTTCCTGTCCATTGGCCTGGATGATATAGATGAAAACCCCGGAGGACACGTTACTGCCGCGGCTGTTTTGCAGGTTCCAGCGTATGTAAGGCAAATCACTGTTCTTCTCCAGTTTTCGCACAAACTTCCCTGAAATATCGTAAATCCTGATCAAGGCCCGGCGCGGGATATTATGGAAGGTGACTTCCCGCAAGGACTTAAATTTCGCCTGATAGGGATTCGGATACACCAGTGCATCTTCCAGCCCCGAGGGTACGACGATCACTGGCGTGTTCGTGATCGTGGGCGTGACAGTGGGAGTCAGGGTGATGGTGCGCGTCACCGTAATGGAGGCCGAAGGGGTACGCGTGGCTGAGATCGTGGCTGTGGGCGAGATGGTGAGTGTGGCGCTGATCGTAAGGGTGGGTGTGATCGTGGGCGTGGAGGTTACCGTGGGCGTGAACGTGGGGGTGTAGGGCGGGGATTCAGTCGAGGTGGGGGAGCTGGTCGCGGTTTGCGTGATACTGGGTGTGACCGTAACCGTCGCGGATTCCGTGGCTGTGGGCGTGAAGGTGGGCGTGCCCGCCAGGGCGTCATTCTCATCCGCGCCCATGCACCAGGGAACCGTACGGGTATCGTCGTCAATATCAACCGTGAAAGAAGTGGACAAATCCATGCCCGCGTTCTTGGCTTGGTTGTCACCATCCGCCAAATGGTAATCCATGGGCGGCCCGATTTCGTTCACAAATGACACGTCCGCGCTGTTGATGGAATTCGCGCCCGGCGCGTCGGCGGCCAGATCCGAGAGGTTGTGGTCCGAGGAAGGCGCAAAGATTCCGTTGAACCCGTTCGTACAGCCCTGCGTTGCCGTATTCCGGGAAGTAAAGATCCCACTGCGGTTCCACAGGCCGTTGTAGCAGTTGACGATCGTGTTGTTATGGGAAAAAACCGTGCCGTCCGCGTCATTCAACTCAATGCCGACGGAGTTGGAATCATCGCGGAAATCATAAATAATATTGTTCCAGGCATACACGGTGCTGGCGGAGGAGGCCTCGAGGCTTATTCCCACATGCCAATCGAACGTTGCGGTGGTAATACCCCGGATGATGCAGTGCGAAATCCAGGCCGTGCCGCCGGCGCCCAGTTCCCGCACAAAAATACCCTTTTGTTCCGGACCGCTCACCGAGGTTACCCGCACTTGCAGGCCTTCCACGCGCAGGTGGTCGTCGCGGATGCGCAGGGCGTAATTGTTGGCCACTTCGATACGATAGGCCGAGGTGGACCAGACCCCGCTGTGGCGCTGGCGCGACCCGGCTTCGGCTACGCTGTTGGGCGTGAAAATTCTGACGTAATTGGCCACGCCCAGGGTCCAGCCGTCCCAATCCACGGCTGTGGTGTCCACGGCATCGTTATAACAGGCGAAATGCCAAACCTCGTCTTCAGTAATGGCATCCCGGTTGCCCGTATCGAAATCAATGCCAATGATGGAGTTTTCCGTGCCGCTCTCCGCGTTAGCCAGGGAGGTATACGACCGGTATATCCGCCAATCCTGGTCTGCTGTGCTGGTAGGTGTCGGAACGCCGCCATCCGAACTGCGGACTGTAAAAGTTTGTGCGTCCGTGCGGTTGTGGATGAAGGCCAGGCTTTCCCTGGTGCCATTGTTGTCCGCGTCATAGAATATGACATCGCCCACGCCGATCAATCCGCTGACCGCCGAGGCAAAGCCAGCCGTGGTGCCTGCCAGGTCCAGATTGTTGCCGCCGCCCGTGTCCAGGGCCGTGGTATTGCCCGGCCCCACGGAGCGATAACGCTCCGGATGGGTCAGCTCGGGATTGACGTTGTAGAAATTCCCGGGATTGCTCTGGTTATTGTAGGTCGTGGTGATCCAGCCCGTAGGCCGGTTCACAATGCTTACGCGCACCTCGTCGATTTGGCCTCGAAAATAATCAGCCGCACCGCTTAACCGCGCGATCGTGAAGTCCTGGGCCCCGGCGGAAACCGTATTCACGCCGCTATCCGTGGTTTCGTTCGCGCCGTCCACGTACAGCGTGCCCGTGCCGCCATTGATCACACCCACCACGTAATGCCAGTTCGTGGTCCAGGAAACACTGTCTCCGCGCGCGTAGTCACCGCCACTCCCTAACACCGTAAGGTATCCATTGTTCGGGTGGCATTCAAATCCGTATCCTTCAGTACCGTTCCAGGCCGGTTTTTTAGAAAGGATTCGCATGTAAGCGTTTTCATTGGGATCCGTGAAATTGACCCAGGCCGATACGGTCACCACGCCGGTAATGCCGAGACTGCTGTCGTTTCCGCAATTGAGATATTCATTATTCCCGTCGAAATTGAGAGCCTGGCCGATCTGGCCGGCCAGGCTGTCGCCTGCTTCCATGTTTTGCGAGGACCCGTGATTCGCGTATATGGTGCTTTCAAGGATGTCATTGAGGGAGGCCGAGGGTGCTTGCTGCATGTGCCAGACCCCGGAATACCCATTGCTCCAGGTGGCGGTATCCGTGGGGTGCGTGGCAGTGGTACTGCCGTAATAGACCCAAATTGTCACATTGGTGCTCGCATTCACCTGAGTTTGGACCCAAGCTTCGAGCTGCTGGCCCGGGCCGTTGAAAACCACGATCTCGCTATTGAGCGGCGTGTCTTCCGCGGCATTCGTGAAAAGAACATCAATGTCTGCGGGAGTGGAACCTTGCACGTGATTGAAAAAATTGGCGTCCAGGTCAGCCTCGGTGATCAGCACGGGGAAGCCGACAAAGGTGCCGTCTACCTGGCCGCTTTGTATCACGATCGACCTTTTATAAAGATAGTTGTCGTCATACCAGGCAGCCTGAAGGGTAAGCGCAGGGAGGAGCAGAAGCGAGCAGGTAAATAAAAGGAAAAGAGTCCGCATGCCATCCTTTCAGGAATCACACAATTTACGAGCGAGGATGCTCTATTCAAAATAGCATAGGGCTCATGCCAGCGCAACCGGCATTGATTGGTGTGTTGGACGGACTCGGGGCCGCAAAAAAGCGGCAAATCAATTTGACAGGGCGCGGTCGCGATGCTATGTTAGTTATCGATAACTAACACAAGAGGGAATCCCATGAGCGAACTGACCCCGCGTCAGCAGGAAATACTGGAAGCCGTGCTGAAAATAATATCCGAGAGAGGTTTACATGATGTGTCCTTCCGGAACATTGCCAAGCGCATCGGTATCTCGGAACCCGCGATCTACCGCCATTTCGAGAGCAAGGACCAAATGTATGTCCGGCTCATGGCGTATCTGACCAATAGTATTGCCTCAAAATTTCAAACCTATGACCTCGAAAAGGGAAATGCCATTGATTTAATGGAGCGGATGTTTATCGAATTTATCGAGAAAGTTGTTAAGAAATGGCCCATGTTCTTCACGCTTTTTTCCGCCGGGATGTTTCAGAACAAACCGGTGCTGCTCGATGAAATTTCCGCCACCATTCACATGGGCGTGAGTCTGATCGAGCAAATACTCATCCGTGGTCAAAAAGAACGGGTGGTTCGCCAGGATGTGGACCCCCGGCAATTGGCCTGGATATATATCGGATCTTTCCATTTCTCCATGGAAAACTGGAACATATCCGGGCAGGGCAGCGACC
>JAUXBQ010000063.1 GCA_030619365.1 candidate division FCPU426 bacterium
CGCGACCATGCTGGGCATCACCGAAGTCAATCCGCTGCCCGGCCATTACCTGTGCCCGCAATGCCGCCATTTCGAGACGGATCCGGATCACCGCATTGGGGCGGACCTGGAGGAGAAAAAATGTCCTGACTGCAGCATACCCATGGACAAAGACGGATTCGACATCCCCTTTGAGGTCTTCATGGGGTTCAAGGGAGACAAACTCCCGGATATTGATTTGAATTTTTCCGGTGACTACCAGGCGGTTGCGCATAAATCCCTGGAAGAAATCTTCGACCGGGCGCACATTTTCCGGGCAGGAACCATCTCCACTGTGGCCGACCGGATCGCCTACGGTTTTGTGAAGAAGTACCTGGAGGATAACAAGTTGGTAATCCGCGAGGCCGAGATCAACCGCCTGACCCGGGGTTGCGCGGGCGTGAAAAAGACCACCGGACAGCATCCCGGCGGTATCATGATCGTGCCCGAGGACATGGAGGTGTACGATTTTACACCCGTGCAGCGGCCGGCGGACGACCGCTCGTCCGGGATCGTGACCACCCACCTGGACTATCACGCCATCCACGACGCACTGCTTAAACTGGACATCTTGGGCCATGATGATCCGACCTCGCTGCGGCGGTTGGGGGATTTGACCGGGGTGGACGTTCGCTCCATACCCCTGGACGACCCGGCCACGCTCCAGATATTTTCCGGATTGGATTCCCTGGGGATCAAGGAGGAGCAAATCGGCACGCCGATCGGGACGCTGGGCATTCCCGAATTCGGAACCGAATTCGTGCGCCAGATGCTGGAGGTCACCCGGCCCACGGTATTTTCCGAGCTGGCGCGCATATCCGGACTGTCGCACGGCACGGACGTGTGGCTGAATAATGCCGCGGACCTCATAAAGGCCAAGACCGCCACGCTTTCCACGGTCATTTCCGCGCGCGACGACATCATGAACTACCTTCTGGCCAAGGGCACCGAGCCCTCCCAGGCCTTTCAGATCATGGAATCCGTGCGCAAGGGCCGGGGGCTCAAGGATGATCAGGTCCGGGAAATGCAGGACCGGGGCGTGCCCAAGTGGTATATTGAATCCTGTAAAAAAATAAAATACATTTTTCCCAAGGCCCATGCGGTGGCGTACTGCCTCATGGCGTTTCGCATTGCCTATTTCAAGGTCCACTTTCCAGCGGCCTTTTACGCCAATTATTTCTCGCTCAACGCGGATTTCTTCGACGCCCAGCTCGTGGCGCAGGGCGGCGCCCGGCGTGTGGCCGAGACCATACAGGAACTGCGAAGCCGGCAAGACCTGACGGCCAAGGAAAAGAATAATTTGACCGTGCTGGAAGTCGTGCGGGAGGCATTCGTGCGCGGCATCCGTTTCCGGCCCGTTTCCCTGACCGAATCCGATTCCCACAATTTTATCTTGCTGCCGGACCAGGAATTGCTGCCGCCCCTGATTTCCCTGGCCGGACTGGGATACACCTGCGCCCTGCGCATTCTCGGGGAGCGGGGTCAGCGGCCCTTCCGTTCGGTGGAAGACCTTTCCCGCCGCACCGGCGCCAACAAGAATGTGGTGGAGATCATGACCCAGCACCGCTGCCTGGACATCCTGCCCAAGGCCGACCAAACCAGCCTCTTCTAATACTTAACCACTGAAAAAGATTGATCACGAAGGACACGAAGGTCTGTCCACGAAGAGCACGAAGCAAACAAAAAACTTTTAAGATTGTACAAATAAAAAAACGAATAAAATAAAGTGTTTTAGGTTTTTCCCGATCTTCAATTATTCTTCGTGTCCTGGTCTTTTCCTTCGTGTTCTTCGTGATCCTGCTTTTATATTTGCTTTTTAACCAAACGGAGTTAGCCAGGACGGCCGGGGTCTAGGGAACCACCCGGATCTCGGGTTCCAAGCGGATATGATGTTTTTCCCACACGGCTTGCTCAATCAGTTTCAACAAGTCTATTACATCCCGGGTCCGGCCCTGGCCCGTGTTCACAATGAAGTTGGCATGCTGCTCAAACACCCGGACACCACCGAGCTGATGTCCTTTCAAGCCACAGGCCTCAATCAGCGCTCCAGCGGACTGACCGGAGGCATAGTTATTTTTAAAGGCACACCCGGCGGAAGGGAAAAGAAACTGTCCTTTGTTTTTTCGGTCTGCCTGGATTTCCCCCACCCGTTGGCAAATCATTTCTCGGTCTCCAGATGCCAAGTGGAGTAAAACCTCGGTTATAATATATGGTTGGATCTGGAAAACCGAGCTTTTGTACGCAAACCGGCATTCTTCCGCGCTGAGTTGGATCCAATCCCCTGTGGACGACAAGGCGGTCACGCGCGTGACCACCTCAGAAAAAGCGCTTCCGTAACATTTGGCATTCATGAATACGCCGCCCCCCACCGTTCCCGGCAGTCCCGCGGCCCATTCAAATCCGCTCAAGGCGTTTTGCAGCGCAAATTCCGTGAGTGCGGTGTTGCTCACTCCGGCTTCCACGCGCAAAAGAGAGTCCGCTTCCGCTCGGATGGCCGTAAGGTGCTTGGTGCTGATGACCACCCCGGGGAAGCCTTCGTCCCGGAAAAGCAAATTGGCGCCGCCGCCCAGGAGGATAACCTTCAGCCCGAAATCACGGATGACGGCCAGAGTGTCGCGCAGGGCTTCCGGATCTTGGGGTGCGCAGAAATATTGGGCAGGCCCGCCGAGGCGGAAAGAGCACTCCCGGGCCAGGGGATAATCCGGTTGGGCCGGGGACTGGGCCGCCCGGCTCAGGGCGTCAAGGATGACCGTTTGCGCAGGCATAAGGTGTTTCCCTTCGAATATACGGGGACGGAATTCTCAAAAACCCGGCTTCCATCATCGCACAAGCTGAAGTTTTTTGAAATTATATTCAGGATTCCGGGGGCAGGCGCCCGACGGGTCGGCCTAGTAGGGACCGTTCCCTACTAAGCGTTTTTTACTTGACTTGCCCGGCAATCGGGCCTATTCTAAGGCGCTTAGAATACCACTTACGCTGAGAGAGTGGGGAAAGTCCGCCCACTCTTTTTATTTACACGAAAAAACGCCACTAGGGGCATAAGTGGCGGTGTGGTCCCGATTACAGGGGAAAAGGTGAGGTCTATGAATTTACATTTAGTCGATATCATGCGGCAAATCGAACGGTCGCGGAAAGTGGACCGCGAGGTCCTGATTCAGGCGATTGAGGCGGCTTTGATTTCCGCCTCGCGGAAAAACCACGGTTCCGCCCAGGATATTCGCGTGGTTTTCAATCCCGAAACCGGCGACCTGGTCGTTTATCTTAAGAAAACCGTGGTCAAGGAAGTCCAGGACACCTGGAACGAAATCTCCCTGGAGGAGGGGCTACGCAGCAAGCGGGATGCCCAGGTCGGGGAAGTGATCGAAATTTCCATGCTGCCCTCGGAATTCGGGCGGATCGCGGCCCAAACCGCCAAGCAGGTGATGCTGCAGCGGGTGCGGGAAGCCGAGCGAAATGCCATCTTCGAGGAATTTAAAAAACGCCAGGGAGAACTCATCAACGGCGCGGTCCTGCGGCAGGAGCATAAAAACATCATTATCGATCTGGGCGATACCGAAGCCCTGCTCCCCGGCCGGGAGCAAGTGCCGCGGGAGTTTTATAAAACCGGGGACCGGATTAAAACCATTATCCTGGACGTTCGCCGCACCAGCCGGGCACCGCAGGTCGTGGTCTCCCGTTCGCATCCGGACATGATCCGGAAGCTTTTTGAGATGGAGGTCCCGGAAGTCTCGGACGGCGTGGTGGAGATCCAGACCGTGGCCCGGGAGGCGGGCGCCCGTTCCAAGGTGGCGGTGATCTCCAAGGATAAAAACGTGGATCCCGTGGGCGCCTGCGTGGGCATCAAGGGTTCCCGCATCCAGTCCATTGTGCGCGAGATTCACGGGGAAAAGATCGACGTTATCCTGTTTTCCGAAAACACTGAAACCCTGCTCGCTTCCGCTTTGCAGCCGGCCAGGATTACCCAGATCGATCTGGTCGAGGCCGAGAAGCGGGCCACGGTGATCGTCAAGGACGATCAGCTCGCTCTGGCCATCGGCAAGAGCGGCCAGAACGTCCGCCTGGCTTCCAAGCTTATAGGCTGGAAAGTGGATATTGTCAGCCTATCCAAAAACCAGGAGGAAATGCGCAAGCGCGCGGAGGAAGCCTTCCTGAAAACCGCACCGGCCCTGGAAAAAGTCCCGGGGATCAGCGCCAACCTGGCCAAACGCCTCATCGAGGCGGGATACGCGACCGTGGCGGCTTTCCTGGGCGTGGACGCGGCCAAACTGACCGAAATCCCAGGGATCGGAGCCAAGACCGCGGAGAAGATTGTGCTCGCGGTTCAGAGCTATCTGCCCGAGCCCGTGCAGGAAAAAACCGAGCAAACAGCAGCCGAGCTTTTCGCCGGGCTGGAAGACACTGGTGACACCGCGCCGAAAGCCGAGAAGGAAGTGAAGGCCGGAGAATTGTTCGCCGGACTGGACCGGGCCGGGAGCGCTTCGGAAAACGATCCGGCGGAGGCAGAGGCTTCCCGGCCCGAAGGAGACGTGGAGACTCCCGGCCGCGCGGGGCCCGAAACGGAGAACAATGATGAGGACCAAGCGAAACCGGCAGAAGGGGGTGAGGCGGAATGAGCCAGAAAGCACGAGTATTTGAACTGGCCAAGGAACTGAAATTGACCTCGAAAGAACTGCTCGGTGAGCTGAAGAAGATGCGCATTGAGGTGAAGAGTCACATGAGCGTCCTGGAGGACGAGACGGTCGCGTATATTAAGCGTCACTGGGGCGAAGATGAAATTTTGGAAGACACAGTGGTTCCCGGCATGACTGTGGCGCCGGAAAAGACCGCAGTTGCGGAAGCACCCGCTCCGCCGCCCCAGCCGGAGCCCGAGCCGGAGCCGGAGCCCGAACCGGAGCCGGAGCCCGAACCGGAGCCGGAGCCCGAACCGGAGCCGGAGCCCGAACCGGAGCCCGAACCCAAGCCGGTCAAGGCCAAGGAAGACCTGCAGGTGCTGAAAATACCGGAAACGGCCACGGTGGGGGAACTGGCGAAAAAACTGGAGATCAAACCAGCGGAAATCATAAAAAAACTAATGGCCCTGGGCGTATTTGCCACGATCAATCAGCGTCTGGACCAGGACGCAATGGAAATCCTTCTGTCTGAATACGGCTACCGTCCGGAGTTCGAGGAATTATACGGCGAGGACATCTTGGTCAAGGACGACGAGGAGGCCCGGCCCGAAGATCTGCAGCCCCGCCCCCCGGTGGTTACCATCATGGGGCACGTCAACCACGGGAAAACATCGCTTCTGGACGCCATTCAGGAAACCAATGTCATGGCCGGCGAGGCCGGCGGTATTACGCAGCACATCGGCGCCTATCAGGTGAAACTGCCCAAAGGGTACGTCACGTTTCTGGATACGCCCGGTCACGAAGCGTTTACTTCACTAAGGGCCCGGGGCGCACAGATAACGGACGTGGTTATCCTGGTAGTGGCCGCGGACGACGGCGTGCAGCCTCAAACCATTGAAGCCATTGATCATGCCTTGGCGGCCAACGTGCCCATCATCGTGGCCATCAACAAGATTGACAAGCCGGGCGTGGATCCCCAGCGGATCAAGCAGGAACTGACCAAGTACCATCTGGTCCCCGAAGAGTGGGGCGGCAAGACGATCTGCCTGGAGATTTCGGCCAAAAAGAAGATTGGCCTGGAAAAACTACTGGAGATAATTCTGCTGGAAGCCGAGATGCTGGAACTCAAGGCCAATCGCAAAGCCCGTGGCAAGGGCACGATCATCGAGGCCAAACTGGACCGGGGCCGGGGCGCGGTCGCCACCGTGCTGGTCCAGCGCGGCACCCTCAGCGTGGGGGAACCGGTGGTCACGGGCATACAGTACGGACGTATCCGGGCGCTGCAGAACGAGCGCGGCGTGAGCCTCAAATCCGCGGGCCCCGGAATGCCGGTGGAAGTCCTGGGACTGGGCGGCGTGGCCGCAGCCGGAGATATTATCCAGGTGGTTGCCAGCGACAAACTGGCCCGCCAGGTGGCCATGAAGCGGCAAATGATCAAGCGGGAACAAGACCTGCGCCGCGCGCAAAAGATCACGCTGGACAATCTCAACGCGCAAATCGCCGAGGGCGCCATCAAAGAGCTTAAAATCATCATCAAGGCCGACGTGCAGGGCTCGACCGAGGTTTTAAAGAATTCCCTCGAGGGCCTGTCCTCGGAAAAAGTGAAGCTCACCAGCATCCACACCGGAGTGGGCAACATCACCGAATCCGACATTCTCCTGGCTACGGCCAGCAACGCCATCGTCCTGGGTTTCAACGTCAAAGCCGACGGCGAGGTGGCGCAGATCGCCCAGCGGGAGGAAGTGGACGTCCGCATCTATTCCGTCATTTACGAACTGGTGGAAGACATCAGAGCCGCCATGGAAGGGCTGCTGGAACCGCACTACCATCAAATTCCCCTGGGCAAGGCCGAGGTGAAAACCGTCTTCAAGCTCTCCACGGGCGTGTTCATCGCCGGTTCCCAGGTCCTGAACGGGAAGCTCCAACGCAATGCCGTCGGCAAAGTCATCCGCCAAGGCCAGATTCTGCACGAGGGCAAAGTCGCCTCGCTCCACCGCTTCAAGGACGACGTCAAGGAAGTGGCGGCCGGCATGGAGTGCGGCATCGCCCTGACCGGTTTTAAAACCTTCGAGCCCGGAGACGTGATCGAGGTATTCAAGCTGGAAGCCGTGGCCCAGAAACTATAAGGCGGTGGGGACCGAGGTGAAGCGGCAATGGTGATCGGACTCCTGAGCGGGGAACTGCATTTTCCGGAGAATCACTCCCTCAAAGCCAAGCGCATGCTGCTGCGCAAGCTCCTGGAACGTATTAAAAAACGCTTGAATGTCTCGGCCGCCGAAGTGGGGTATCAGGACCTGTGGCAGCGCTCCCTGATCGCCGTGGCCTGCGTGAATACCTCCAACCGGGAGGCCAACGCCACCCTCAACAGGGCCTTGAGCTTGATTGATGAATTTGACGAAGCGGAATTAATAGATCATCATTTTGAAGTGAGATGACCAGCCCGCGGCAGCATACCTTGGACCGGGTCCCGCGGGAAGGGAAAGAATCATGAAAGTTAAACGCACAGACCGCCTGGCTTCCCAGATTGTTCGCGAAATTGCCGATATTCTCCGGCGAAAACTGTCCGACCCCCGCTTGCAGTGGGTAACTCTGACCCGGGCCGACGTTTCGCCTGACCTGCGGAACGCGAAGATTTACATCCTCACCCTGGATACCGGCGAGCACCGGGAACAAACGCTGACTGCGCTGCGAAACGCGGCCGGATTTATTCGGCGAGAGCTGGGGCGCCGATTGAAATGGCGCGTGATGCCGGAACTGGTCTTCGTAGTGGACGCGGAGTCCGAACGGACCGAGAAAATTCTAAATAAAATAAGCGCCCTGAAAAAAGAGAGGAGCACGTCTGATGGTGGAACAGAAGCTGGAGCGTGATCCCGCCTACGAGCAGGAACTTGAAAAAGCCGTAGAGGTGATCACCCGGCACAAAGATTTTGTACTTACCACGCACATTAACCCGGACGGCGACGGCCTGGGTTGCGAATCCGCGCTGCTGCTGGCGCTCACCAGCATGGGGAAGAAGGTCACGGTGGTTAACGCCAATCCCACCCCCGACCTCTATCATTTTCTCCCCGAACGGGAGCAATTTCTGGTGGAAACGAAACACGCGCCGCGGCACGAGGTTGCGATTTTTCTGGAATGTCCGGACGAACATCGCACAGGAGAGGTCATTCGGATCCCCCAGGGCGCCGAGCATATCATCAATATCGACCATCATGTGTTTAACAACCGGTATGGCACCATTAATCTTGTTGATCCCACGGCGGCCGCGGCCGGAGAGCAGATTTGGGACCTGCTCTGCGCCCTGAATTGTCCCCGGGACAAGCGCATGGCGATTGGGCTCTATACGGCCATCGCCACGGACACCGGTCATTTCAAGTATGCGGGCGTTACGCCGCGTACCCACCAGGTTATTGCCCAGCTGTTGCAATTGGGGGTCCGGCCCAGCTATATGAATGAGCAGCTTTACGAGCGGGTGCCGGCCGCGGGCCTCCAGCTCCTGGCCATAGGGCTATGCGGCGTGCAATACAACGCTCAACACAATGTGGGCTGGTTCGGCATCACCCAGGCCATGCTGGCGCAATCCGGCGCCAAGGCCAGCCACACCGAAAATTTTGTAAATTACGTTCGGGCCGTGGAGGGCGTGGAAGTGGCCGTGTTTTTCATGGAGACCGCCAAGGGAGAGATAAAAATGTCCTTCCGGTCGCGCGGTGCGATTGACGTTTCAACCATTGCGCTCCAATTCGGCGGCGGCGGTCACCAGCGTGCGGCGGGCGCTCTGCTGCCCGGGACCATGACCGAGATCCAAACCCGGGTGCTGGCGGAAGTCGAAAAACGGGTCAACGGCAAGGGCTGAGACCATGCGGGGCGGTTTGCTCCCATTTTATAAACCAGCCGGGCCCAGTTCAGCCGCGCTGGTGGGCCGCGTCAAGCGAATTACCAGGGCGCGACGGATCGGACACACCGGAACTCTGGATCCGGCCGCCGAGGGCCTGCTGGTTCTAGCCTTTGAACGAGCGACTTCGCTCATCCCCTATCTTCCCACGCAAAAAACTTATCGGGCCGTCATACGGCTGGGCGTTACGACCGACACCTTGGACGCCCAGGGTGCGACCGTGTCCGAAAAAACTGTTCCCAGCCTGAGCGAAGACCGCCTGCAAGATGTGCTGGGGGATTTTCGGGGACCACAACTGCAAACGCCACCTATGGTCTCGGCCCTCCATCATCAGGGGCAGCGCCTGTATCGACTGGCCCGGCAGGGCCTGAGCGTGGAACGCCCGCCGCGCCAGGTGATGATTCACGCGCTGCGGCTCCTGCGTTATCAGGCACCGGACTTGGAAATCGAGGTTGGCTGCTCCGGGGGGACGTATATCCGCGCCCTGGCCGCGGACCTGGGCCAGGCCATTGGTTGCGGCGCCCATTTGAAGCGGTTGCTAAGAACGGCGTGCAACGGGTTTACCTTGGAGCAGGCCCTGGTGTGGGAGGACTTTGAACGTGAACACGGAGCCGGCACCTGGCAAGAGCGCTTGACCGGTCCGGCCGACGCGCTCCGGCATCTTCCGGAATTACTGGTCTTAGGCCCTGAACAGGCCGCGGTGCGAAACGGGCGCGCGCTGGATCTGGCAGGCCGGAATCCCGGGCCGGGCTGGGTGAAGATCATGGACGCGAAGGGACAGGTGCTGGCGATCGCAAAACAAAGGGACGGGCAACTCGAAATGGAGCGGGTGCTGCGTCCGGCCAATGAGGAGCAAGCATGAAAACCATGCGGGGTCTGCCGCGCAAGGCAGCGAGGGAACGCGTGCTAACCTTGGGCGTTTTTGACGGCCTGCACCGCGGCCACGCCCGGATTCTGCGCTTTGTCCGCCGGATTGCCGACCGCCTCAAATTACCGGCCGCGGTCCTTACGTTTGACGACCATCCGCACGGTACCCTGGCGCCGCACAAGCGCCCACCGCGCCTGGCCACCCTTGAGCAAGGCCTGACCCGGCTGCGGAGCCTGGGCCTGGACGAAGTGTTCCTGATCCGTTTTACCGACGCGCTGGCCCGAACCTGGGCCGAGGATTTTGTGGAACGCACCCTGGTCCGGCGGCTTCGGGTCCGGCACCTGGTCATCGGCCAGGATTTCGTTTTCGGCCGGGGCGGGCGCGGCAACAGCCGCCTGTTACGCCGTCTGGGCCGGTGTCTGGGATTCCGGGTCACCGTGGTGCCGCCCCTGAAGCAACAGGGCCGGACTATCAGCTCCAGTGAGGTGCGCGCCATGGTAGCGCGCGGTGACGTGCAGAGGGCCGGGCAGTGGCTGGGCTGGCCTTACGCGTTGCACGGCCGCGTGGTCAGAGGAGAGGGTCGCGGCGCGACCATCGGGCTGCCCACCGCGAATCTGCGCACTGTCCATGAGATCGTCCCTCCGCCGGGGACCTACGCGGTGCGGGTGCGCCTGCGCGGACACGAGCGTCCAGCCTTGTGCCATATTGGGAAGAGACCCACCTTTCACCCCTGGGGACCCGAGACCATCGAGATACACATCCCCGGCTGGCGCGGTAACTTGTATAACCAACGCCTGGAAGCGGCTTTTTTAAGACGACTGCGCGGAGAACGGCATTTTTCCGGCGCCCACGCGCTGCTGCGGCAGGTGGCGCAGGATTGGCGCGTCGCCAAGCAAGTATGGACAAAATCGCGTAAACCCCTTAAAATACACTCCCTGTAACTTCCGCTTGTTCTTGCTGACCCCGGCCGGAGAAAAGGTGAACCCATGCCAGGAATGGACCCGAAACAAGAATCTCAAGAGAACGTCGAAATCCTGAGCCTCGGCGGATTTATGGATAACCGGGAAGTCAGCCGCTTTGTTCAGGCCCTGGATGCGCTCATCCTGAACGGCAAAACCAAGATCGTGCTGGACATCGGCCGCCTAACCTACATTCCCTCGGCCGGACTCGGGGCCGTGGTTGGACGCATCCGCGATCTGCGCCGCCAGGGGGGAGACATTAAAATCGGAGGGCACACCTCGCGGGTCTATGAGTTGCTGAAAATTCTCGGGTTTTTATCCGCTTTTGACGTCAGCGAAACCGTGGATGCTGCCGTGCATAAGTATAAGGGTTAGCCATGGCTGAGGACAAAATAATCTGGACCTACCGTCCGGGCCGGGGATTGCGTTTCAAGTTGGCGCTGGGGTTGTTTCTGCTGGTCGCTCTGCTCATGCTTTCAGTCTACCTGGTCATGCGCCTGCGGGTGGAAGAGACCCTGCTGGCCCAGTTGCGCATGAAAGGGGAAACCGTGGTCCGGGAGCTTTCGGTAAACGCGGCCGAGGCCCTAATCTTGGGGGACCATCTGTTCCTGACTGAAACTGTGGACAAGGTCATGCAATCCGACGCGGACATTCGCCGAATTGCTTTTGTGGACGAAATGGGCATGTCCCTGGCCCACAGCGACGAGAAACAGGAAGGCGAGGCCTACGCGGTTCCGCCAGGGGTCCACACCGAAGCGTTGGCACCGGGCCGCCTGTATTATTATCAGCTCCAGGGCGCGGCCTGCCTGGATTTTGAAATGCCCATTTTCCGGGAGGAAAAGCGGCGCGGTCCGCGGGTCCGGATCGGCGCGGTACATGTGGTATATTATCTCCAGCCCCTGAAAAATCTGCTGGACCGCTCACTCCAGGATTTGCTTTGGCTGGCGGCCGCGGCCCTAACTTTGAGTTTGCTCCTGGGGTTGCTCTGGGGCGCCCGGCTGGCCCGCCCCCTGCGCGAAATCGCCCAGGTTGCCGAGAAGATCGGGGCCGGGGAGCTGGACCCGCAGCTCTACGTCGCCCGGCAGGATGAGATCGGAGCGGTGGCCCATCACCTGAGCGAAATGGCGGACAACCTTCGCAATGCCCAGGCCGAGCGGTTCCAGCGGGAAAAGTCGCAGCACCAGGCGGAAACCGTGGAGACCATTCAAAACCTGCTGGTGCCCAGAACCACGCCACGGATTCCCGGCTACTCGCTGGCCCTGCGTTACCAGGCCGGGGAAAAAGTCAGCAGCGATTACCTCGATTTTATCGAGCTGGAAAACGGATACTGGGGCCTGGCTATGGCGGACGTGACCGGCAAGGGCATTACCAGCGGCCTGGTCATGACGCAGGTCCGGGCCATCCTGCGCGGGCTGGCCCGCGAGCAGTTGTCCCCCAGCCGGGTTCTGTCCAAGCTTAACCGGCAACTGGATCCGGACTTGCGGGAAGACATGTACGTGACCTTGAGCTACGTGGTACTGGACACGGCGAGGCGTTCCCTAATACTGACTCGCGCCGGCCACCTGACCG
>JAUXBQ010000129.1 GCA_030619365.1 candidate division FCPU426 bacterium
CGCGTGGCGCCCAAACCAAAGTTATTATTCGTGTCCGACGAGGCCGCCACACCGTACTGATCATTTTCATACAAGGTCTCGGTCGTGCCGTATTCGCTCTCCGACAACGTCCGGATGTTCAGGCCGTTAAAGGTGTTCACTTCCATGCCAGCAGGATTGATCCAGCTATGACGCGTCGCGCCTAACCCGAAATGATTATTCGTGTCCGATGAGGTCGCTACCCCGTGCCGTCCTTTTCTGAGCGCATCAAACTCGGTTACCGTGGTCCCGTACTGGTTGGCGGCCTTGGTACGCTGATTTAGTCCGGTGTGAATGTCCGCCTCGATGACCGTGGAGGTATCGAGGGTATAACCCAGGCCGAATTTCGTGAGCGAACGGCTGAAAACCGCGATGCCGTACACCCCGCCCTGCTCTACGTCGAAATGCGTTTCGGTTTCGCCGTACTCGTTAATCGCATGGTTGTAACGGGGCAGCCCGTGCCGTTTGTCCATCTCCACCTTGGTCTGGGTATGCCGGGTGAACTCCAAACCAAAATTATTGTCGCTAATTTGCAGGCCTTCCAGACCGGTAATTAGATCGAAATTCGTGCTGTGCGTTTTTCCGTAATTGTTCCGGGACTTGCGGTCCGTGGTCATCCCGGTGTCTTCTTGGTATTCGCTCACAGTGTGGGTCTCGCGGGACGCGCCCAGGCCGATGGTGGCCAGGCGCAAGGTCTTGACCGCGTCGCCGTGGATGTCATAGGTACTGTGGATCACGCCCAGTTGGTCAGTCGAGACGTTGGTCTGCAATTTGCCGTGGCCGTCATAGACGTATTCTTCGGACTTCTTCTCCCGTCCGTCGAGCAGGCCGTAATTTTCCACTTGCTGCTGCTCCCGCACCAGGGTATCCCGGTCATAGGTTTTCTCGGTGTTGGCCAGAAGGTTTTTGCTCTGGGAGGACACCAGGAAGCCCTCGTTGTCGTACTCATTCATTGTAAGCGTATCGCGGCTGAATTCCACGCCGTACCGGTCGAAGCGGAAGGACTCGATGGCCAGGCTGTCAATGTTGTATTTGGTTATGGTAGTGCCGCGCAGATCGGTCTCTTTGCTGGTGGTCATGAAGCCCTTCTGGTCGTACTCGGTGATGGTCCACTGGTCGCGGGCATGCCCGTAGATGTTCTGGCGGAAGGAGATGGCCACCAGTTCGTCAATGTTGTGCCAGTTTTGGGTCGTGCCGTTTTCATTCTCGCTTTTGCTGTAGGTCATGTAGGCGTTGGGATCGTATTCGTAGGTGGTGAACTCCTCGCGGGGGTAACCGTATTTCTTGACCCGGCGCGTTTCGCGCATCAGGCCGTCCGCGTCGAATTTGTTGAAGGAGGTTCCCCGCTGATCGTCGGTTACGCTGCTGATCAGCTCGCCTTCCACGTATGTATAGTTTGTGTGTTTCCGTTTGGGGTAGCCGTAAATGTCCACGCGCTCGCTGTCGGTCATTAGGCCGTCGTGGTCGAAGGTGTTTACCGTGCAGCCGCGCTCGTCGGTCTGCACGCTCCGTTCCAGGTCACCGCCGGCATCGTAGATGTTCGTCACCCGGTTTTCCCGGGGAAAGCCGTGCTTGTTGACCCGGTGCGCCTCCTTGGCCAGCTCGTTCTCGTCATACTCGGTGATGGTCTTGCCCTTTACGTCCCGGGAGACGCTGGAGACCAGGATCCCGTCCTGGTAGGTTCGCTCTTCGTCCGCGCGGCGCGGGAAGCCGATGGTGTTCACGCGAATGATCTTCCTGGGGTCCTCGTTTTTATTGTAGTGGGTGATGGTCTTGCCCTTCTTGTCCACCAGCAGGGACTGGGCTAGGGCGCCCTTGGCGTATTCGTGGGTGGTCTGCTGGCTGCGCCCCCACTGGTCGGTGTGGAAGGATTCCACCGGCTTGCCCGAGGCGTTGTACCGGGTCTCGGCGATGCCTCCCGGCCCTGCTTCCTGGCTGGAGACCAGGTTGTCGCCGGCGTACACGTAGTCGGTAACGATAACCTTGCCGTTGAATTTGGCATAGCTGACTTTTTCCGGCTGATCATTGTCGCCATCCAGGCAGATGGTGGTCTTGATCCCGAAGGCGGTTTGGGTGTAATACACCCGCTTGCCTTCCGCGGTCCGGCCATAGGCGGTGATCTCGGTCACGCCGTTGTTCTTGATCATGATCTTGCGTTCCGGCAACCGGGTCCGTTCGTCGTACTCGGCAAGTGTCCGGCTCTTATAGTCCTCGGTGATGCTCGAAACCAGGTTGTTGCCGTCGTCGTAGGTGTAATCCGTAACTTCATGCTCGTTCTGGCTGCGAACGCGGTTGCCGTTGCCGTCGTAGCTGTATTTGGTTTTCAGTCCGTGCTGATCGATTTTCCCGATGACGTGGCCTTCGCTGTTATAGCTTTTCTTGATGGTGCCGGTGTGGGTCTGGCCGCCGAACGAGAAGCTGACCTGTTCCACCAAGGACAAAATGTTGCCCTTGTCGTCCACCAGGTTGGTGATGGCGGTTTTGCGGTTGCCCTCCTTAGTGCCGATCACGCGGCCGGCCTCGTCGTAATAGGTTGATTTTTCTTCCGGCGCGCCGCCATCCAAAGGCACGGTACGTCCGTGCCGCGCTATTATGCGTCCCTCGGCGTCGGTTTCATAAGTGTAGACGTGCTCGCCTTCCTTATCCTGGATTTTCATCACCCGGCCCTGTTCGTCGTAATCCTTGATGCTGACGTCCTCGATCATGCCTTTGGCCGAGGGAACCAGTTTGACCTCTTTTTTCCGGACCAGGATGCCTTTGTTGTTCAGGGTGTTTTCATACGTGGTCTTAACGCCGTTCTCAATCTGTTCGACGACCTGCCCGTTCTCGTATTTCTTGACCTTTACGTTACCGGCGCTGTCCCGCTCGCTGGTCTCGGTTTTTTCGCCGTTCTCGCCGAAGACATTTTCAATGTCCGTGCGGATGTTGTTCTGGTCGATGCGGGCAATGACCTCGCCGGTTTTGGGATCCAGAATGATGGTGTTGGTCTTATTGGTGGCCAGGTCCGTCTCCTTGTAGCCGACGGTTTTGCCCTTCTGGTTCTTCACGTAGTTGGAGAAGAACTTGGTCCCCTGGGAATCGGTGGCCTGGATCGGGTTGCCGTCATCGTTAAAGATCTTGGTGACCACCCCGGCCGCGCTGCGCTTGACCATCTTTTTGAGCTTGCCGTTGGAGCGGAAATACTGGTAGCGCGCCAGCACCGCGCCCTTGGCGTCCCGCTCCTCGATGGGCATGCCGTCTTTATAGATAGTCACTTTACCGTAGGGGTCCGTGACCTGAGTGAGCTGGCCCTTGTCGTTGTACTTGCGCACTTCGCCACTGGCCAGTACCACCATGATCTCCGGCTCACCGCCCACGTCAATGATCGACGTGCTCTTGATCTTCGTGCCCTTTTCATCCAGTTGTTGCAGGATCTTGGGCAAGATGCGGTCTTCAATCACCCCGGCCGTGGATATGGAAACCCCTACAAACAAAAGCAGGGCTCCCAGCAAAGCCAATGTTCCCAACCAAGCGGGTTTGCTCCACACCGTGGTGAGAGCGTGAACTTTCAGGGAATTATTGATAGTATTCATGGTATTCATGACCAGCGCCTCCTCGGGTTAAAAAAAGTATATAAATAGTTTTCAGTGTATTTTTCCATTTGTTCAAAGTATATCATACAAAACGGGTGAATACAAATTGGCCGATTCGATATTATCCTTTAAATATAAGGGTAATATTTAGATGACTTTTTCTGCCACAGATTGTAAAAAAAATGGAGTGAGCGGTTGACTCATAAATGCCTAAAAATTATCGCATTTTTATATTCAGACTACCCCCCCCACCGGGGATCGTTAAGTCACTTCTCCCGGTTTGGCATCCCGGGCCCCTGGGGAGGGTCAGAATGAATGAGCCCTAAAATACCTTAACTTTAGGGGGTTTTTTATATTCCGCTTGCGCGCAACACTGCTTCGGATTCGAATGGCTTTTCCACGGGCAAAGAGCGGGAAATCTGGAAAACGGGCTTTGCAGAGCGGAGGTGGCGGGTTTTTTGCAACGCAACATTTACAGGCGTTTGCAAAAAAATGCAATCAACTGGATTTTCTTTTCACCGGTTATTCCTCCCTTCACAGTATCCTGGCATTTTTCAGTTTTATATACGTGGCGGCGAATGGGCCAGCCCGGGTTTTTCGGCGTTGTAGGGTAAATTTTCAGGGCCGAGCCGGAAATACCAGGGCCACTGTCAGCAGGGTGCTGAAAAGCAGCAAAAAGAAAAAAGGGATGACATTGCCGTAGCGCGTGAAAAAGGTGGTATGCTCCTTGGGGGCGATGCTTTCAAATTTCACGCCGGGTATGAAATATGCCATCGGCTTGGTCATGTTGCCCCAGGGATCAATGGTTAACGTGGGGCCGGTCATGCAGGCTTTGAGCATGTAAGCCCGGTGCTCCACGGCCAAAAACACGGACATGGCCGCGTGCTGGGTGCTCATGGCCGAGCGGCCGGCCCAGCCGTCGTTCGAGAGCGAGCAGAAAAAGCGGGCGCCGTTCGCGGCCAGCCTGAATCCCAGTTCCTCGAACTGGTCTTCGTAGCACACGAGCGGCGAAAAACGGAACCCATCGAGCTCCAGGACCGTGTATTCCGTGCCCGGCTCAAAATCCACGGGGATCGGCTCCCGCACCACGGCCTGTAAAAATGAGTCCATCCAGCGCCAGGGAATGTATTCGCCGCCCGGCACCAGAATGATTTTGCGGTACCGGCCCAGGGTCTCCGCCTCGCCGGACAGCAGGAAAACGCTGTTATAATGATGATAGGCCTTGCCTTCCAGGTTGTAGGTCTTTTGGTACTCATTGCTGGTCAGCAGGGTGGCTACACCGTTCGCGCGGATCAAGGCGCGCAATTCCTCCTCCCATTCCGCGTCCAGGTCGTATTCCAGGATGGCTGGAAAACAGGACTCGGCCCATATAATCAAATCGGGCCTCATCGAGGCCGCGCGCACGTGCAGCTCGCGCATGCGGTCCATGGCCCGGCGCCTATAGGCCCGGTTCCAAACCTGATCCGTATTGAGATTGCCTTGCACCAGGGCGAGCTGCAGCGGCGAACCGGTTTTCCGGGCAAAAGTCCAGGCGTCCAGCAGCGTGATGCCGATGATCGCGGCCCAAAGCACGAGCAGACTAACAGCCATCACGCCCGGCAGGGGTTTGGTCTTCATCAGGTCCCGCAGCGATTTCCAGCCCGGGATTCGCAGCGAATGCCTGGGTTCCCCTTCCGGACGATTACGCCAAAGCGCTGGGACAAGATTGGCCAGCAGACTATTCACCCAGACCAGGGCAAAGGATACGCCCCCCACGCCGGCCACGACCGCGAGCTGCCGGATTACGGGATTGGCATACTGGGTATGTCCCAGGCTGCCCCAGGGCCAGCCGTCGAGGAAGATATGCCCTCGCAAGTATTCCCAGGCCGCCCAGGCCAGGGGCAGAATGAGGCTGTCTGGCCCGCCCAGCCGGTCTTTGACCGCGCGCGCCGTGGAGGCGAACAGGCCGAAATAGATGCCGCCGCACAGGGAATAAAATACCCAGCCAATGGCATTGTCCACGTTGGTGTCCTTGTTGACCAGCCGTATCCAGTACAGAATCCCCAGAAAATAGACGAATCCCAGCAGCCAGCCGAACACGAAGTTGCCCCGCCACCCCGTGCGCCGCCAAACCAGGATAAAAGGGACCAGGGCCACCCAGGCCAGCCAGCCGGTCCAGACCGAGAAGCCCGGCCACAACGCGTTGGGCCAGGCAAGCACGAGCAGGAGGCCGGAAAGCGCGGCCAGGCCATAGTCTTTCCCCCAGGATGTGCGTAGCGAGCGCGCCATGAGGTCTCCTTTAGCCTGAAATTATACCATACCCGTCTCTTTTTTTCCCTTCCGCGGTTCGCGGCGCGTGATCAATTGGTATCGGTTTATTAGCGCTTGACTAATCAGGGCGTGTTTAGTTCCATTTCCACCATATTTTCCGGAGGTTTATTCGGTAAGTTTCCGATTGAACGCTGACCCGGCGTATATCGCCCAGCAGGCTCTGAACCTGCGCCGGGATGTCGGGGAAATGCTGGGAATGGCCGGGTCCGGCCACACCGGCGGTTCTCTCTCCATCGTGGATTTGCTGGCCGTGCTGTATTATGCCGAATTCAAGCATGATCCGGCCCAACCGGATTGGCCCGAACGCGACCGTTTTGTCCTGTCCAAAGGACACGCCGCGCCGGCACTCTATTCCGTCCTGGCCCGAACCGGATATTTCCCCGTGGAAAAACTGGTCACCCTGGACGGCCACGACTATGGCCGGATCCTGTCGGGATTCAAGGCCGCGCGGGCCGAGATTGAAAAGCCTACGGTCCTGATCGCCAAAACCATCAAGGGCAAGGGCGTCTCCTTTACTGAAAACCAGGTGTGCTGGCACGGCATCGCGCCGGACCACGAACAGGTTTGCCTGGCCCTGGATGAACTAAAATAAAACGTAGGGGCGATCCTGGTGATCGCCCTGACCGAGGTTAAGCATGACTGAAAAAATCGCTGCCCGCGAAGCCTACGATCAGATGCTGGCCCGCCTTGCAGGACTTATTTAGCAGACTGCTAAAAAACCCTTTCATAACTTCTCGTAAGCATGGTCCCGGGATGCACGGGATTTTTTCGACAACCTGTCAGTACTCTCCTGCTAAAAAAACCCGGTGCCAAAACACTGGCACCGGGTTCCTCTCGAAAAACCACCAATTTACAACTTACTTAGGCGGCGCTGCCGGTATATTTCAGTTTCGGCTGCTTGGTTGGCGGGGCAATCTCCATTTTGATGCCCAGGCCCAGGCCCTGCAGGCGTTGAATGAGCCGCCCGATCTTGTAGTCCTGCTTCAGGGTCTGCGGCTGAACCGTGGGCGTCAGGGTCACGTTCAGAATGTCCTGATAGCGCTTTACGTCCATGCGGATGTTGAACTGCAGGAAACCGAGCACCTGGATTAACTCCCGTGTGAGCTGAATCTTCATGTCCTGCGAAACGTCGGATTCCATGACCGAAACCAGGTGCGACAGCACCTCGCGGATCGCGCGATTGCGGTTGTGCTCGGAAATCATCTGATGAGTTTGGGTTCCCGGAATTTTTAGCCTAGCCATAGCCTGGTTAAAGGTCTGGTTGTCGAGCAGTTGCAAGGTCTGGATGCCCTGGAGTTGGGCCGTGCGTTCCCGCCCTTCGTCCTTGAACCCAAAGCCGGCGTTCTGCATCTGCTCGGTTACCGCGAAACCTGGGTTCACGTTAAATGCGAACCGGTCGGCCAGAAGCCAAGCCAGCGCGCCCTCCACGCCGATCACCAAGCCGGCCAGGAACGCGGCTCCGGCTAGAAGCATGGGCACGCTGAATGCAAATCCCACGATTCCCAGCGCAATGCCGCTGGTAATGGCTACCGCTGCGCCCACACCCGCCAGTTGCTGCCCATAACGCTGGATGGTGGTCACCGGGTTCTGATCATCCCGCAGGCGGTC
>JAUXBQ010000228.1 GCA_030619365.1 candidate division FCPU426 bacterium
CTCTGCGTTTGAAATTTGCATTCGAGCCTTTTGTCATACCCGAGCGCTTTTATCGGGTATCTAGAGGTTCGTTCATCCTGGATTCCCGCTAAAGACATGCGGGAATGACACCCTAAAAACCTAATTACGACACAGCCCCTCCGAGGGGGGAATTCGCCTCCGCTTCGCTACGGGATGCCATTCATCCCCAGGCTACAAGCCTGGGGTTTTCTGGCATGCTTTGATATAGAAACTCCCTTTGACCGGGCATTTTGTTACCAGCCAAAGGGAGTCTGCCGTTAAACGTTAACGGTTACCGCGCGATAACGATCAGCGGCGGTAAATGATGGTGATTTCCACCCGCCGGTTCCGTTTTCGACCCTTCTCCGTTTGATTGCTGGCAATGGGCTTTTTCGAGCCCCGTGCGTGCACGGAAAGGTCCTTCAGCGGAATTTTGTAGGTTGCGGTCAAGTACCGGGAAACGGTCTCGGCGCGGCGCTGCGAGAGCAGAAATCCCATGGGGCTTTCGCTGGCACCGTCCGTATGCCCATCGATCATCACTTTGACGTAGGGCTTGCTCTTGATCTTCTTGGCGGCCCTGGCCATCAGTCTCACCGCTTTGGAGGAAAGGCCGGCTGAATTCTCATTAAAGTATATATAGGGCAGGGTCTCTTGGTTGGGTTCCAGTTGGGTCCCCCGCTTGGATTTTTCCATGATCGGCCCACTCAATTTTTCCTTGCCGCCGTCCGCGGTTTCCACCCGCATTATATATTTGCAAAAAATGGATTCTTTGACCGGCTGCTTGTTCTTTCCCTTGCCGTTCCACTCGATCTTTCCGGGCAACCCCTTGCCGGAGAAGGATTTGACCACCCGGCTGTTGGCGTTGATGATTTTGAGCGACCACCGCGTGACTTGTTTGTCCTTCGATACCTTCAGCTTGAAAACCACCTGGTCCACCCGGGTCTTCACTTTGCTGTTGATCCTGCTCCAGACAGCCAGCCGAATGTCCGTGCGCATGGCCATCTTGGAAGCCGCGGGCATGAGTAACTGTCCCGTCGCGCCGGTCTGCCCGGGCGGCAGCATCAGGGTTCCGTCCGTGGCGGGTGTGAGCACGCGTTTGGCCTTGCGGCGTTTGGCCCGTTTCATCTTCAAGTCTTTTTTAGAGAGGGCGAACTCGTATTTCAGGGAGATCCGATGGGTGGTGCCCAGGTCACCGAACGGCGCCAAGGCGTAATCCAGTGTGATGTTTTGCACTTTCACTCCCAATCCGGCCGTGAGCCCGGAGGTCCCGCCCAGATCATTGATCTCGGCGATCTTGTAGCCCACGCGGGCGGCGATCAGCCGGGAGAACAGGTACTCCATTCCCAAATTAATGTACAGGGGCTGGTCAAAGGGAACCGGAAGATTGGTGTCCGCCACCACGAGGAAGCGGTCCTTTTTATCGAAAACCGGGGGCAGCCGATACGCCAGGCCGGCTTTAATGTTCAGGGGAAGCTGATACCCTTCCAGCGGCAACCCGAGGTTTTGAAAACTGAGCCCCGCGTCCAGTCCCTCCACCAGATCGTGGTAAATGAGGCCGAGGTCCAGGGCCAGGGTCATGCTGTTGAACGTGTCCACGCTCTCGGAGACCAGTTTGAAAGCGCCTCCCACATCCATATGCGACGTCAATTCCGTGCCATAGCCGGCGGCCAGCACCATGGTATACGGCGTGAAAGTTTTGTTGGTCGGCAGGGGGAAGCCCGAGGCGTCCACGCCGATTTTCTCGAATTCGCCGAAATTGAAATAATTGAGGCTGATGGCAATGCCGCCCTTGAACATGCGCTGGGCATAAGTGAGATAGGCGTCATTGATATCCTGGAGCCATAGGTTATGCTGGTAAGAGAGCTGCGGGCTGATCACCTGCGCCAGGCCAGCCGGGTTCCAAAAGAGCGCATATACGTCATTGGAGGCCGCCGCGCCGGCTTCCCCCATGCCCACCGTGCGGGCGCCCACACCGATTTGGAGGATCTTGCCGGCAGTCCCCAGGACGGTTTCGCTTCCGGCCGCGACCAGCGGCATGCCCAAGAGAATGCTTCCCACCATCAGCACGCGAATTATTTTCATGTGAGCCACCGTCCTCCGTGGTCGGTTAAATCACTTCGGAACCCGCTTGGCGTGGGTTTCCCGGCCTGACATCCCGCCGAAACTCAGAAAACTATAAATAGTGTAACAAATAATCTACCGGCTTTTCAAGGTCTTATTCATTTATCACTTCTTCCGGGTCCGGTCCCTCCCCGGGGGGGCTACACGGGCAGGAACAAACGGGCCACCTGCAGCAGCACATTGGCGGCCACGCCCGCCAGCACGTCATCCAGCATGACGCCCCAGCCGCCGGCCAAGTCCTGGGATTTGCGAATCCAGCCCGGTTTCCAGATATCAAACAGCCGGAAGAGGAAGAAGGCCGCCACGGGATAAAAAATGTGATGCGGCAGGAAAGCCGCGGCAATCAGGTATCCCACGACCTCATCGATGACAATTTTATGCGAATCTTTTTCCCGAAGTATGGCTTCCGCCGCGCCCGCGCTGACCACACCCAGAAAAAACAGCGCGCAGATGACTCCCGCGTAAAGCAGGGCGTCGTTGCGCAGAAGGAAATAGGGTACCAAGGCCGCCGCGGAGGCCGCGGTTCCCGAGGCCCAGGGAAAATAACCGATGCCAAATACCGAGGCAAACCACAAATGCACCTGCCTCATGCGCCGTGTTCCTGCCAGAGTTCCCGGTTTTTCACCAGGTATTCCAGGCCGGAATAGAGCGAAAGCACGGCCACGATAAACATGGACCAATACGGGGCATAAGCGGCGAACAGACGAAAGATGTTGCCCCCCAGCGTCTGTTCCCAGAGCGGAACCCAGGCCTGCAGTGAGGCCTGGGCCGCATTGAGCACCAGGATCAGAATTACGGCCACGATCTGGGTAATGGTTTTATGCTTTCCGGCCGCCGAGGCGGCGATTACGCGGCCCTGGACCGCGGCCAGCACCCGCAGCCCGGTAATGGCGAACTCCCGGCCGATGATCAGCACCACCATCCAGGCCGGGGCAAATCCCATTTGCACGAAACAAATGAACGCAGTGGCCATGAGCAGCTTGTCCGCCAAGGGGTCCATGACGCGCCCAAAATTGGTGACCAGATTGCGCTCGCGGGCCAGTCTGCCGTCCCAGTAATCTGTAATGGCGGCGACAACGAAAACGATCAACGCCAGGTACTTTCCCCACAGCGTCCCGTATAATAGGCTGATCATGAGCAGGGGCACGGCCAGGATTCTGGCCATGGTCAATTTATTGGGCAGGTTCATTCGCCAAAAACTTTGCCAGGTGCTCACAGAATGACTCCCTTTAAATCATGCTCACTGGATCCGGTCACGCGGGTGCGCACGATCTCGCCTGGCCGGGCCCGGCCTTGCAGCAGGATGCGGCCGTCCACTTCCGGCGCGTCCCCGGCTGTGCGTCCCAGCACGTATCCCGGCCCCGCAGGGGATTCGACCAAGCATTCCACCTCGGTCCCGACCCGCCGGGCCAGGCGCTCGCGGCTAATGCGCGACTGCGCGGCCATCAATTCTCGTTGCCGCCGGCACCGGGTGGCGGCTGGAACCTGCCCGGCTAGGCGCGCGGCAGGCGTGCCTGCCTCACGGGAATATGAAAATACGCCCAAACGGTCAAATCCGGCCCGTTGCACAAAGGCCAGCAGAGCCTGGTGGGCCGCTTCCGTCTCTCCGGGAAAACCGGAGAGGAGCGTGGTGCGCAGAACAATCCCCGGCACGCGCGCTCGCAGATGCCGAATCTGCCTTAAAAAATCCGTTGCCCGTCCCGGGCGCCGCATGGCCCGCAACACCGGGGCGTGCGCGTGCTGGACGGGCATATCCAAATATTTGCATATTTTTGGTTCGCGCGCCAGTCTTTGGATCAGTCCCGCGTCAATCCCGTCGGGATTGGCGTACATGACGCGTATCCAGCGCACGTCCTTAATTTTCACCA
>JAUXBQ010000327.1 GCA_030619365.1 candidate division FCPU426 bacterium
CAGCACCAGCCGGACCGCGGAAAGTTGTCCGGCCCCGCCATCCACCACGATGAGGTCCGGCGTGTCCTGGGGTTCGTCTTTCAGGCGCTTGAGCCGCCGGAAGAGCACTTCCTGCAGCATGGCAAAATCATTCGGACCGGTCACGCTTTGAATCCGGTAGCGCCGGTACTGCGCCTGGTCCGGCTGCCCCTGCGTGAAAACCACGCGCGAGCCGACCGCGTCCTGTCCAGACAGATTTGATATATCATACCCTTCCACACGGCGCGGCGGGCCGGACAGCCCTAAGCGCGCGGCCAGGTCTTTCAGAATTTTAGCGTCCTCCTCGCTCAGCTCGTCCGCGGCTTCGCTGATCGATTGCTTCAGGTTCAGCCAGGCGTTGGTTTCCGCCATTTTCATGAGCTGGCGGGCCTCCCGGGTCCGGGGCAGGCGCAAAGCTACCCTCCCCTTTCGCTGCGTGGCCAGCCAGGCGAGGATGACTTTCTCATCCTCCGGTTTCTGCGGCACCATGATCACGGGCGGGATGGTTACCGGTTGGGAGTAATACTGCGTGAGCGTCTGCGCCAGAATCTCGGTCAAGGCGTGCACGCCCGCGGCCTGCAGATGAAATTGGCGACGCCCCTCCAGCTTTCCCTGGCGGATGTGAAGAATCTGCACCCCGGCCGACGCGCCGGAGCGCGCCAGACCTATGAGGTCGTAATCGTTGCGTTCCGTGGAACTGACCACGGTCTGGTGACGCAGGCTCTGCAATACGCCCAGCTGGTCGCGAAGCCCGGCCGCCTCCTCAAACTGCTGCTCCCCGGCGGCCTGCCGCATTCGTTCCTCCACGTGCGGGGAGACTTCGTCCGGCCCGCCCTCCAAAAAGTCCAGCAGCGCCCGCACCTTGCGCGCATACGCCTCCGCCGATACTTGGCCCAGGCAGGCGCCATCGCACTGCCCCATCTGGTAATACAGGCAGTTTTTGCGCGTCCGGCGGTTGGGATCGATCACCTGCTTGACCTGGCAAAGGCGAAAATGGCGTGACAGGGTCCGCGTGGTTTCCTTCAATGATCCGGCGAGAAACGGCCCGAAGTAGCGGGCCTCGTCCACAAAGGGCTTGCGGGTGGAGACCAAACGCGGGTAGGTTTCCTGGACCGTGAGCTTCAGGTATGGATAGCTTTTATCGTCCCGCATGAACACGTTATAGCGGGGCCGGTGCTTCTTGATGAGGGTGCTCTCCAGGATCAGGGCGTCGAGTTCCGAATTCGTCACGATAAATTCCAGGGAATCGATCCTGGCGACCAGGGCCTGGGTTTTGGGATCCTCCGGGCCGTTGGCGCGAAAATAGGAAGCCAGACGCTTGCGCAGGGAGAGAGCCTTGCCCACGTAAATAATCCGTGGCCGGTCGTCCCGCATCAGGTAAACGCCGGGACGATCGGGCGGATTCAGCCGTTTCAGATCAGCGGCATTCACGCGGCCGGCCTCATTCCCGGCCCAGGCGCCGGGAAACCCGTTTTTCCACGTTCCGGGGAACGCGCTTAGGTTTACGTTTCCGGCCCCGGCCCAGCGGAGACGCGGGCGGCATAAACGCCCGGCCGGGATTGACCTGCCGCAGCTCGGTGATCCGGTCCCGGATCCCGGCCGCGCGCTCGAAATCCATATCAGCCGCGGCTTTTTTCATTTCCGTTTCCAGGGACATGATGCGCCGGGGCACCTGCTCGGGCGTCAAGTACTCGCCCTCGCCTTCGTGCGCGGCCGGAATGGTGTAATAGTCGTGTTCGTACACTGAACCCAGAACATTCCGGATGGCTTTTTGTATGCCTGCGGGCGTAATGCCGTGTTCCTGGTTGTAGGCCATTTGCAAATCCCGCCGCCGGTTGGTCTCGGAAATGGCGCGGTTCAGGGATTGGGTCAGGTTGTCCGCGTACAGCAGCACCTCGCCCTTCACGTGCCGCGCCGCCCG
>JAUXBQ010000229.1 GCA_030619365.1 candidate division FCPU426 bacterium
GCAACGGATTTCTAATCCGTCGGTCCCGGGTTCGAGTCCTGGCTGGGACGCCAACATTTTCGCCTATCGATTGACCTGATGTTAATATAACCATGCGATTTCCTGCTTGCTAATTCGTGCTAGGGAAGATTATAGACAAAGGAAGGCGTTTGGATGAAAAAACTTTTCCAATATATTTTAAACAATCATTTGCTGATAAATTATGATCAGTTGGGATATGGGACTGATGTCAAGGAAAGGAAAAGTATAATGCAGAGAATAGTCGAGGAGAATAAAATGAAAAAACAACGTACATTTGGCATTTTGCTCGGCCTGCTTTTGGCCCTGGGCCTGGCAGGCAACACTCATGCTCAGCTTGATCTTGAAAAAGGAGCCGTGCTTACGCGAGAGGCTTTTATCAAAGAGGCGCTTACCAAAGATCCGGAGTTTACAAACGCCTTGCAGCAGTATCTGCAAGCCAAATATTCGGAAATTTCGAGCAAGGAAATCAGCGATTGGACCTTGAGCGCTTCGGCCGCGCTGAATCATTATGAGGCCACCAGTGCCTTGCTATCCTCCGGCTCGGACAGCGATACCCTGAGTTATGAATTGGGTGTGCAAAAACTGTTCTTAGTATCAGGCACCCGGGTGTCTTTGACGCACAGCAATGCCTTAACCGAAGCAGGGAGCAGTATGTACAGCTTGGCCTCTGAGAGCAGTTCGCCCAAAGTGACGCTTTCCGTCACCCAGCCGTTATTGAAAAATGCCTTCGGTTTGTCTGATCGCTATCCAGTAGTAGTGGCGGAGATTCAAAGGAAAGCAGCCTATGCAGATGCCTTGGAAGCCTGGGAAGGCCGCGTGCTGGAACTGGAAAAAGCCTATCTGGCTTGGATCTCCGCGTATGAAACGGCAAAGGCCTATCCCTCTATTATTAAGGAATTAACCAAACTGCTAAACACAGTACAACGCAAATATAAATCAGGTGTTTCCGAAGAAAAAGATTTGGTGCAGACAGAGGAAAATCTTCTGCAATACCAGAGCCAGTTGCTTCAGGCCGAGACCGATTATCTGAATGAAACCATGAACATTGCCTACTTACAGGCCGGCCAGGCGGTGGGTGAAGACGCACTGGCCATCAAACCGGAACTGGACAGCAAGCCGGCAGGGGAGACTAAACTGCTGGATGAAAAGCAAATCAAGTCCTTGCGGCTATTGGCGAAACTGGAACTTTTAAAAGAACAGCAATTGCAGCAGTCAACGATTGCGGACAATTCAGGGCTGCCCTCACTTGATTTGGTGGGGTCTTATTCGCGCAAGGGCGAGGAGGCGGACTTAAGCGGTGGTTATGCCGCCTTGGGCGAGCATCAAGATTATACTGTCAGGCTGCAAGCCAGCCTGCCTCTGGGCGGGTATAAACCAACCGGGGACCAAGGCCAGGCCCGGGCGGCCTTGCTGGAAATTGAGGCCTCTATCCAGGAGACACAGCGTGCTATGACCTTAAGTGTCCGGCAAATGGCGGCGCAAATCGAAATGCTGGAACAGACCCTGGCGATTCAGAAAACACTGGTTGCCAAAGGGGAACGTAAATTGGAACTGGATAATGCAAACTATAAAATCGGCCGCTTGGATATTTACTATCTGATTGATACGCAAAATAGTCTGACAAATGCCCGGTTGAATTATATAAAGAAAAAAATACAGCTTGACCAGACCAAAATCGAGTATCTCGCCATGACGGATAGGCTTTTGGCAAGTTATCCTGATTTATTAAAGCGAATTGAGGAATGAGGGGACTGCTCCGGTTTTCCTAAAAGCCGAGGTTTGGACATTAAAAAAAAGGGCGGGGGAACCCCGCCCCTACGATTGCATCGGGCCAATCATCGCATGTTTATATTAACCGTAGGGGCGAGGTCCTCTCGCCCTGTGGAATTCAATGCGCGTAGAAGAATGGGGACTACGTCCCGTTTCTATTATTTTAACGGAATTGGATATCGCGATTTGCGATATCCAGTTTTTTAATAAAAAACCGCAATAAAATACGCAATAAAAAAACCAATATCCTGTCTAAACCACCAAGAATAAAACTATAAAACCAATTTTGAAATGCCGGGGGTGGGGAATGGCGGGGCATCGCAGGTCCATACGATTGCCGGAATACGATTATGCGTCATGCGGCGCGTATTATGTAACGATCTGTACGCACGACCGGGAATGTATGTTTGGCGAAATTGTTATGGGTAAATCCGAGGTCGGAATGATTTTAAATGAACAGGGCAAGATGATTAAACAATGTTGGCGGGATATAAACGACCATTTTATGGACGTACGCTCGGACGATTTCGTGGTTATGCCCAATCATATTCACGGAATATTACTCGTCGGGGAACAATCAACCGTAGGGGCGCGGTTCCCGCGCCCTCGCAATAATGTGTCATTGGGAAAAATCGTCGCGTATTTTAAATATACGTCAACCAAACGTATCAACCGGATGCATGGCAATGAAATGCGAAAAATATGGCAACGGAATTATTATGAGAGAATCATCCGGCATGACGGGGAATTGAATCAAATCCGGAAATATATCCAGGAAAATCCGAATCAATGGGAACAGGATGGTGATAATCCATCACGGATGCAAATCAATCGTAGGGGCGCGGTTCCCGCGCCCTGAGGAATAAATCCGGGTATTTGATTGCGGATGTGGCAGGCCGGGGGTATTATAGGGCCGTTGCCAGGGGAAGGGGTGGACATGGAACAACCTGATACTCAAAAACAGATAAAAAACACCCTGATAAAACTGGAACTGGCGGACATCACCACCTTGTCCTTCGACGCGGTGGTCAATGCCGCGAACTCCTCGCTCATGGGCGGGGCGGGCGTGGATGGGGCCATCCATTACACGGGTGGGCCCGAGATCTTAAAGGAATGCAAGCAAATCATTAAAAAAATAGGCACCCTGGAATCGGGTAAAGCGGTCATCACCACGGGCGGCAACCTGCCAGCTCGCTACGTCATTCACACGGTCGGTCCGATCTGGGATGGCGGGACCCATCGGGAAGCCGAGTTGCTGACCTCAGCCTATCGCGAAAGCCTGGCCCTGGCGGACAGCAAGGGTCTCGTCAGTATCGCATTTCCCTCCATCTCAACTGGTGTATTTAGTTATCCCATCTTTGAAGCCTCCGAAATCGCCCTCACCGCGATTCGAGACTACATTCTGAATAATCCCACCAAAATCACCTTGGTTCTATTCGCGCTATTTTCCCATCTTGACATGGGGGCCTATCGGAGGGCGATGGGGAAGGTGTGAGGGGGAGGAAGAGGTAATAAGCTAAAACTCTCTCTGGTCATTAATCGAGATGTGTAAAATGACATTAAAGTACATTATCTGTGAGGTAATATGAATATTGATCAAAAAGGGATTATAGAATTTCAAAAATATATTGAAGAATGGGGAAAAGCATATAATTGGATGGTGATTTCGTATATTGCGCTTAAAAAGGATGGTGAATTACGTCTTTTATTTTGTCGAATAAAGCTCGATATTTTCAAAGGAGAACATACAGACGAAAACTTTTCACAAGAAACAAGTAATATATATGCGGGGCATATTGTACGAAGAATAACAGATGAAAGTATCCAAAGCATAGTTGAAGGAATAAAAAAAGCTGAAATGAAAATAGGTGAGAAAAATATTCGGATGTTTTTTGAAGATGTACCTATTATTAATACCAATTTTAATTCTTATAATTCACTTCCTGGTACACAGAATACCCGATGGCCATATTTTGATGAACACGGTAGTTATCTAGACAAAATAATTGGAAATGAACAAGATGTAAAAAAAATTGATTGGGAACTAAAAGCTCACAACATTCCTTTTTCCAATTTAGATGAATTGTTATTATTTTGCGGATTGCCGAAACTAAATAAAATATATTCTTCGACGATTGAGATATATATGGCTCCGCCAATATTGATCGGCGAGGATTCGCAAGTAA
>JAUXBQ010000073.1 GCA_030619365.1 candidate division FCPU426 bacterium
GACCTCGGCCTTGATCTCGTTCATCAGCTTCATGGCCTCCACAATGCAAATGACCTTGCTCTCGTCCACCGCGGAGCCCAGTTCCACATAAGACTTGGATTCCGGCGAAGGCGCGCGGTAGAAGGTTCCCACCATGGGCGAAGTAATGGTGTGCAGATTGGCGTCTTCCTCGGGCTTGGCGGAGGCCGGCGCGGGCGCGGCCAAAGTCGCGACGGGCGCAGCCGGCAGGACCGGCGCGGCCGTGATCATCTGGCTCACAACTTCCCCGGGCGCAGGGTTTTTGCGCAAATGTATCTTTACTCCGTCCTGCTCCAGGTCCAACTCGGTGATCTTGGCCCTATTCATAATCGTAATAATTTTCTTGAGGGATTTCAAATTCAGCGCGTTGGTTTCGCGCTCGCGTTTGCTGCGCTCAGCGGTCACGCCACCCACCACCTTTCCTTAAGTCGCGGAGCCCCCCGGGCAAAGCCCGGGGCTCCACTAACACCCTCGCACCGTGCGCTCATTTGCGAGGCGACATCCTGCAACGCCTGTTGACGCTTTTATTTTAATGGCTGTCCCTGGGCTTTTGGCGTTGCAGGGACAAGCGGTCCGGATCAGGCCCGCTCCAGGTATTCCCCGGTGCGGGTGTCGATCTTTACCACGTCGCCCTCGTTGACGAACATGGGAACGTGTATTTTCGCCCCGGTTTCCACGAAGGCTTCCTTGGTGACATTGGTCACCGTGTTGCCGCGGACGCTCGGTTCGGTCTTGACAATCTTAAGATCCACCTTCAAAGGAACCTGGATGTCCAGGGCCTCTCCCTCGTGCATGAGGACGCTGACGATCATTTCCTCTTTGAGCCAGTACGCCTTGTCCCCCAGGGTTTCCCGGGACAGCGGAATCTGCTCGTAATTGTCCTGATCCATAAAAACGTACTCATCGCCCTGCTGGTACAGGTATTGCATCTTGTGGTCTTCCACTTCCGGCGAGTCGAGCTTCTCGCCGGAATTCACGGTGCGGTCCACCACCGTGCCCTGGCGGAGATTCCGCAGTTTCAGGCGAATGAACGCGCCGCCCTTACCGGGCTTGACATGGTTGTATTCCAGGACGCAAAACAAATTGTTGTCCATGGCGATATAGGTTCCCGGCCTGGCATCGTTTGAAATGACAACTCCCATCCTGCTTCCTCCTGGTAAATACGCCGCGCCTGCCGTCTCCGTTGAACACGGGATTGGGCGCGGCTTGATTCTGTGTTCACTCTACTATATTGATGAACCGGACCACAGGGTTGACTAGTTCATATTGCGAAAAGCTTTTTTTGTTATTATGTCATTCCCGCATGTCTTTAGCGGGAATCCAGGGACTCGTGTATGGCCGCGGGACTTTTTAAAATCCATCCGGTCTCAAATGCCCTGGATACCCGATAAGATCATTCGGGTATGACAACCCCTTCCGAAAGCAACTTGTCCACAACAAGAACTAACTAGGACTGGCGGCCGACCAACTGAAGTTCCTCGGCGGATTGGGAAAGCCATTGCGCGGAGGACGGTGTGACCAGCACGTTATCCTCGATGCGGATGCCCCCCCACCCTGGGATATAAACACCTGGCTCGCAGGTGACTACCATGCCCGCAGCCAATTTTTCCCGGGAACGGAAAGACAATTTCGGCGCTTCGTGTACTTCCAGGCCTAATCCATGCCCCAAACTATGCACAAAAAAATGCTCAAGTTCCGCCTTTTTAAAAATAAACCGGGCTTTTTTGTCCGCTTCTGAAGCAATTTTGCCGGAAATCAGCTCGTTTTTAGCCGATTTTTGAGCTTTTTTGACAATTTTATATATTTTCTGCTGTTTGGCGGTCATTCTAGCAACCGCGAGGGTTCTTGTCAAGTCGGAATGATACCCCTGGTATTTGCATCCGAAATCAATAACCACCAAATCCCCGGGCTTCAGCTTCCGGGAGGTGGGCCTGGCATGCGGCAGGGCGGCATGGGGTCCGGAGGCCACGATGGTGGGAAAGGCCAGTCCCTGGGCGCCGGCCCCCAGCATGGCTTTCTCCAAGGCCAGCACGATATCGATTTCCCGCCAGCCGGCCCGAACCCGGGGCATGACCTGCGCAAAGGCTTTTTCCGCAATGCGAATGGCCCGCCGCAAGTATCGTAGCTCCTGCGGGCTCTTACACTGGCGCGCCTGCTGCACGCAGCCTTCCGCGCGGACGCCTTGCAGGCTTTTGTGCGCTTGCTGAATCCGGCGCCAACTGCGGACACTGACCTGATCATCTTCGAACGCCAATCGCCTCACCCGCTTATCCCGTAACCGCTCTATAAAGCATTCGTGCGGATCCTGTTCGCAAATGGTGATGTCGATACCGGGACACTCCCGGCGGGATTGTTCCTGGTAACGGCCGTCCGTGATCAAGTGCGCGCGACCGCGCCCTGGAATGAGCACCCACCCCGCACTGCCGCTGAACCCGGTCAAGTACTGCCGATTGGCAGGATGAATAATCCAAAGCAGATCCCATTTATGCTGACGTACTTTTCGCTGAATCTGGCGCACGCGGCGTTGGATTATTTCACGCTGGTCCATGCGGCTTCTCCTTCTCCTGCATCACGTATCCGTCTCACTCCCCGGTGTCCGGCGCTTCGTACACGGCCCTGGTTTTTTCCAGCATCGTGGCCAGGCTATACTTTCCGGCCAGGGGCCAGGCTGCCTGTTGCAGGGCCATGGCCTGCTCGGGGTGGTTCAAGAGCTCGAGCAGGGCCGCGGCCAGGGCCGGGGGATCTCCGGGTGGCACCAAGCGGCCGGTCTTGCCGTCTTGAATAGCTTCCTGCGTGCCGTCCACAGCCGTAGCCACCACGGGAATCCGGCTGGCCATGGCCTGCGCCAACACGCACGGCAGTCCTTCCCATAAAGACGTAAGCGCCAGCAGGTCAAATCCCCGCATGAGCCGGGGAACGTCCTGCCGCCAGCCGGTCAAGACCAGGCGCTGTTCCAGGCCCAGGCGGCGAATCTCCGCCTCCACGGCCGGGCGGCGCTCGCCGTCGCCCACCAGGAGAAAGCGCGCGTCCGGTCTTTGCTTTGACACGAGCGCTGCGGCCCGGACAAAATCTTCGGGCGCCTTTTGGGACTTCAGACAGGCCACCATGCCCACCAGTGGCGCGTCCGGAGAAAAACCCAAGGCCGCTCGAACGCGGCCACGGTCGGTCTCCTCTCCCGGCGAAAAGGCCTGTAGGTCCGAGCCGGGATAAATAACCGAATATTGTTCCGGCCGTCCGATCTTATTCGCCAGCCCCTTTTGCCGGGTGGCTTCGGATACGGCAATCAGCCGCGTGGTCCGGCGCGCGCCCCAACGCTCCAAACGGATGTACAGCCATTGCAGCAGCGCGGGCTGGCGGTCGTGAAACGGCCAGCCGTGAATGGTATGCACGACCCGGGGCGTGCGGGCCAGGCAGGCCGCGGCCCGGCCCAAAATGCCCGCCTTGGAACCGTGGGTATGCACGATGTCTATTTTTTCTTTGCGCAGAAAACGGGCCAAACGCGCCACCATGAGCAGGTCCAGGCAGGGACGAATGGAATGTTTCAGGCTTGGCCACAAAAGAACCCTGACGCCCGTGAGCGCCCGGGCCTCGGCGTCCAGCAAGCCGCCCTGGCCCGCGAGCAGCCAGCGCTCATAGCGCTCTGGGTCCAGCCCGCGCAGCGTGTGCAGCACGACTTGTTGCGCACCGCCCAGTTCCAGCTTGGTGATCATCAC
This sequence comes from candidate division FCPU426 bacterium, assembly GCA_030619365.1. GTDB lineage: Bacteria > Oederibacteriota > JAAXVQ01 > JAAXVQ01 > JAUVAV01 > JAUXBQ01. Next base: position 3,732 of record JAUXBQ010000073.1, read on the forward strand.
CAAGAGGCGCCGCGGGCTCTGTTTTTTATCTTCAGTTGGCATAACTTCCGCGCCTGTCAAATGAATTGTCCTTTTTTTACCTTTTTCCCTATTCCGTGGTATACTGGTTTTAGTGACGTTGTTCCCGCCAGGGCACAACCTCCCTTAAGAGGCTGGTGGCCGAACGGTGACCAGGTCAAGGCGGTGAGCAACCACGAATATGTGACGCCCCATCTGCCTGAGTTTTCAGGCATGCAGTGCGAAGGGCGTCACATTTTTTATGCCTAGTATTTCACCTGGTAATTCAGGCCCGCGGAAATGGTGATAAAGTTTTCGTAGTCGCCCGCGATCAAGGGAATAAGATTCGCGCCCACGTTTAAGCCCAGACTACTCACGTCCGTTACCGGCATGGCGATTTTCAGTCCTGCTTTCGCCACCGGCGCCCAGCCCTGTTCGTCTCCCGAGTTGTCACCGCTGATGTCACTGTCGCTGGCATCCACCCAATCGGCTGTTACGCTATTTATGAAATATCCCAATCCCAGACCGTTTTCCAAGCCAATCTTGATCACATCCAGGTCAATGTCATAACTGTATTTGGCCATAATATAGGATCCCACGGACATCGCGGACACTTCCCAGTGACGCGTATATACCGGCGGACCTTCGTAGGCCACGTTAAAGGACGCGCTGCCGGGAAGGAATAAAAACCCGACCACCATGCCGATATCCAGGCCGGGCGCGGTGATTACATTGAGGCCGGGATTGATTTCCAGCATGGCCCCCAGGGAAGACAGGTCATACGTTTTGTCGTTTTCCGAATAACCGGCCATGCCAATGGCCACGTTCCAGTTCAATTCCAATTCCTTTTCCTTCAGTTTGACTTCCTCCTGCTTTTTGCCAAGCCACTTCGCCGTTTGGGGCGTTGCTGGTTTGGGTGCCGCCACGGGCGCCATGGTGGGCGCCGCGGTTGGTTCCGCGGTTGGCGCGGCCGCGGCCACGGGAATGTTTTCTTCTCCGGGTTCTGCTGCCGCTGCCTGTAAACCACTCAGTCCTGCTCCCAAACCAAAAACCAAACTTGCCACAATCAGGTGTTGATACTTCTTTGTCATACATTTCCTCCCTTGGTTATTTGCAGGTCTGGCCTGCGGTTTTGCCTGCCAGCAGCGCGTCCTCCATGGCAGAATACTCCCAGTGCCCCCAGCGCCCGATACTGGCCACGCCTTGTCGCTCTAAGTATTCCAGCACGTGTTTTCTGGCTGACTGGTAGGCCTGGTCATAAATCACGTATGCGTACGGCAGGTACTGCAAATGTTCAACCACGACCCGGTCCCGGGCGGTCAAAATACCGGCCAGGCGCAAATCGCGCCGCACACGCCCGGCAATGGTCTTTCGCTGGTCCCAGCCCGTGCCAGCCGGGACCGCGACTTCCGCGTAAAGACTGCTGCACCCCGCGGGCGCCACCCGGCCGAAATTGGATGGAAACCCCACGCGGTAAAAACTGAACTTGTCCTCCGGGAAATAGATCCAGTGCGCCGAATGCAGGCGCGGGCCACGGATGCCCAGGTTCACCACCATGACCGAATTGGCCCGCAGGTGCGACGCGGCTTCTCGCACTCCCTTGGGCAGGGACCGGCACCTCGCCGCCAGGACCGGAAGCGGCAGGGTGGAGATGAGCCGCCTCCAGGGAACACTGCCGTGCCCGCTGATTTCCACGGTCCGGCGCCGGAGATCGATTTCCCGGGCGGAAGCGTTCAGGGTAATGTGTTTTCCCCGCCCGGCCAGGGCCACGGCCAGCTGGTCAATCCCGCCCTTGGCCGGATACCAAAATGTTTCGTTATACCCCCCGCCTTGCGGCACGTCCTGGAAAGCGCCGCGAATGACGCGCCCCAGGGCGGGCCGCGGCACATAGTCCCGCATCCAGTCCAAGGTCAATTCCTCAGGCAATACGGTCCAGAGCTTGCGGTTGTAGGGTTCAAAAAACAAGCGCGCCATGGTTGCGCCAAATGTCCGTTGGGCCCAGTCGGCAAAGTGTCTCGGTTTTTTCTGCGGGGCCAGGGCCGCTTCCAGGTAATCGCGCAGGGCTTCGGCTTTTATTTCCGGCGGCAACCCGAAAAGGTTGGCCTGAAAAGGATAGCGCACTTCGCGCCCGGCCAGATGAATCCGGGCGTCCCGGGTTACCAGGCGCAGTTTTCCGGGCAGCAGGCGTTGGATCAGTTCCCGGACCCGGGGCGTACGCACGTGCAATAAATGGCCGGCCTGGTCAAACGCAAAGCCCCGGACCTGGTCCGTGGCGCACTTGCCGCCGAGGCGGGGCAAAGCTTCGAACACACGGACGCCGGGCCCGCCGTAATGCGCGGCCGCGAGACCGGCCAAGCCGGCTCCCAGAACCACGGTCCCGTCGCCCCGTTGCCGAACGCTCATGCCCCGGGCTCCATGGAGAAACCGCCGATGCGCTCCCCCACGAACAAGGCCAGCAGCCCGGCGCTGAGATAAATCATGAGCGACCAGTGCATGGGCACTTGGATGGACAGGAAGGCGGCCGCGCCCAAGCCCAGGCTGGCGGCCCAGAGCAGCAGGACCGTGCGCTGCTTGGTAAAGCCCCGGTGCACCAGGCGCAGGGCCAGGTGATCCGGACTGCCCCGGAACACGGACACACCGCGGCGGTGGCGCAGGAACATGATAAAGAGCGTGTCGAAAATGGGAACGCCCAGGATCAGGATGGGCGCCAGCACGGCCAGGGGATTTACCTGCGAATAACTCTCGCCCATGGCGATCGAGGCCAGGACAAATCCCAAGAGCAGCGCGCCGGTGTCCCCCAGATAGATCCGCGCCCGCGGGAAATTGTGCGGCAGGAACCCGAGCGCGGCGCCGCCCAGGGCGGCCAGAATGTACATATCATTAAAACGCCCGTTCTGAGCGGCGATGAGGAAGAACACGGCCGCGGCGATCACGCTGACCCCCGAAGCCAGCCCGTCCATCACGTCGATCAGGTTCATGGCATTGGTCACGCCCACCACCCACAACACGCTGAGGATCACGGACAGTGCGGGGTGATGGATAAACTGCAGCCGCATGTTGCAGAGGATCAGGGCCACGGCCGCCAGAATCTGCCCTATTAATTTAAGGGCCGGGGACAGTTTGTATTTATCGTCAATGAGGCCCAGCACCACGATCAGCGAGGTGCCGCTGGCAACGCCCACTACGCCGATCAGCGAGCTACTCTCCCAAAATTTGAACGCGATCAAAGACAGAATGAATCCCAGGTACACGGCCAGGCCACCCAGGTAGGGAATGGGCTTTTCGTGTTTTTTAAGACGTTCGTCCGGATGATCCAGGATCTTGAGCCGCCGGGCCAGTCCCCCGGCCAGGGGCGTCAGGCCCAGGGTCAGAACCAGGCTGAGTAAAAAAATGTATAAACTGGTGGTCATGCGCGCCTCCGGGGCTTCCGCTTCGCTTCCCACGGCCGGTAAACTGTCTGCAGTTGGCGGGCCGCGACCTTCCAATCATATTTTTCCAAGGCCAATTTCCGGGCTGCCCGGCGAATCCGGTCCGCTAAACGCCTATCAGAGAGAAGCCTCAGGACCTGCCGGCTGAATTCCGTGGGCGAACCGCCCACCAGGCAATGCTGTCCCGGCCGGGCCGCGACATTTTCCGCCACCAGGGGCGAGGCCACGGCCGGCACGCCGGCCGCAAAATATTCAATCATCTTGAATTGCCGCCCAGAGGCCACTTCCAGGGGACAGATGGCCGCGCGCGCCCGGCGGAAATACGGCCTGAGGTCCGGGACCACGCCCAGATACTGCACGCCAGGTTGCCGAAAAACCGGCTCCCGGTCGAAATCCCGCGGTTGTCTGCCGATTACGGTCAGTCGCGCGTCCGGCTGCTTTTTCCTTATCAGGGGCCAGGTGCGTTGGCAGAATTCCCGCAGGCCCCAAAGATTGGGAGGATATTCCAGGTTGCCCACGAACAGCAGCTCCGGGGCCCGCGTCAGTTTGGGCGCGGGCGTGAAATACCGCGTATCCACGCCATTGGTCACTTCCGCCATGGTATCGCTGGCGCCCAGGGTTTGCAACCATTCCCGGTCGAGATGCGAGGAGATGATACTCGCCGAGAATTGACGGGAAACTTCGGTTTCATACGCGCGCAGCCGGATAGCCTCGTGTTTCAGATACGCGCGTTTCAGGCTTCCGGTTTGCGTGCGCAGGCGGTTTTCGAAATGCCGCGTGAGTGAATCCGTATAGTCCAGCACACGAAACTCCGCGGGAATCCCGAGGGCGTACGGAGCCATGCGCAGGCGGTAGGCGTGAACGCCCTGGATCCGGTGCTGCCGCGCGACCTCGCGCGCCGCGGCTGCCATGGCGCGGGACTGATAGGAGGTCACGTTGAGCGGCCGGGCTCCCCACCAGGTGCGCAGGCAATTTCCGATCACATGCGCGCGGGTCAGCAAAACGCCCTGGGTTGTGGCGCAATACTTTTTCAGGTGCTTCAGGTTCCGGGCCTCGTCCGGCGCGCGCATGAATCCCAAGAAGTGCACGGTATGCTTCTTTGCCAGGGCCCGGAGCAGGTGGTGGCACCGCTGGCAATCGCCGTCTTCCAGGGGATAAGGGATAATGGCCGATAAGTAGAGGATATTCATTTCCGGGTCCATCGCGTTCAAAATAATTATCCTCGCGCTAAAAGCGCGGGGGTTCCTTTATTGAGCCGTAATGAGCAGATTATACTTGGTTTTTCGCGGAACGCCTAGCGAGAAATCCGCCCGAATGCAACCGTAGGGGCGCGGTTATCGCGCCCTATCAACCAGGCACGGTTATCGTGCCCTACAACCCAGGCATGGTAACCGCGCCCCTATGATTGTCCCAAGTTTTATATTTAAAAATCGTTCATAGTGTTATAGTATGAAACCCCTTACCGACGCGGCGTTCCCCGATCCCCACGAAAACTTCAGGCACATATCAAGGAGGCGGGCATGAATACCAAGGTGTTTTTAACCGAAGACGAAATGCCCCGGCAATGGTACAACCTCGCGGCGGACCTTCCCTCTCCGATGCAGCCCCCCCTGGGTCCGGACGGCAATCCCATCTCTCCCGACATGTTGGCCCCGGTCTTCCCCATGAATTTAATCGAGCAGGAGGTCAGCCAGGAGCGCTGGATCGACATCCCCGAGGGAGTGCAGGAATTGCTCCGGCTCTGGCGGCCGTCCCCCCTATACCGGGCCCTTCGTCTGGAGAAAGCCCTGGGCACTCCGGCCCGCATTTACTATAAGAACGAAGGCGTGTCGCCGGCCGGCAGCCACAAGCCCAACACCGCGGTGGCGCAGGCCTGGTATAATAAGCAGTTTGGCATCAAGCGCATCACCACTGAAACCGGCGCCGGGCAGTGGGGCAGCGCCCTGGCCTTTGCCTGTTCCCTGCTGGGTCTGGAGTGCAAGGTTTTCATGGTCCGCATCAGCTTTGACCAGAAACCCTACCGAAAACTCATGATGCAAACTTGGAACGCCAATTGCGTGCCCAGCCCGAGCCCGGAGACCAATGCCGGCCGTGACATTCTGAAAAAAATGCCGGACACGCCGGGCAGCCTGGGCATCGCCATCAGCGAGGCCATTGAGGCGGCGGTCACTGACCAGAGTGGCCAGACCCGCTACTCCCTGGGCAGCGTGTTGAATCACGTGCTGTTGCACCAGACTATTATCGGCCAGGAAGCAAAAAAACAACTGGCCAAGGCCGGCGAGAAAAAAGTGGACGCCGTTATCGCCTGCGCGGGCGGGGGTAGTAATTTCGCCGGGATCGCTTTCCCCTTTATCAGCGATAAAATCAACGGCGCGGACATCGCGTTTTACGCCTGCGAGCCCACGTCCTGCCCCACCCTGACGCGCGGACCTTTTGCCTACGACTTCGGCGACGTGGCCTCGACCACGCCGCTGTTGCCCATGCATACCCTGGGTCACACGTTCGTGCCGCCGCCGATTCACGCCGGGGGCTTGCGGTATCACGGCATGGCGCCCCTGGTCAGCCAAACCGTGGTGGAAGGCCTGGTGACCCCGCGGGCCTTCGACCAGTTGGAGTGTTACGAGGCCGCCGTGCAGTGGGCGCGCACCGAGGGCTTTATCCCGGCGCCGGAAACCAGCCACGCCATCGCCTGCGTGATCGACGAGGCTAAAAAGGCGAAAGAAGCGGGCCAGGAAAAAGTCATTCTGTTCAACTGGAGCGGTCATGGCCTGATGGACCTAAACGGCTATGGCGCTTACTTTAGCGGCAAGCTGACCAATTATGCGCTGCCGGATAAGGATCTCAAGGAGTCCCTCGCGCCGCTGGACAAACTGCCCAAGGCCAAGTCAATCAAAACCGGCAAGTGGTGAACCGAAAGTGATTGATCAATACGATGAATTGGAGTCCCGCTGCCGGTTGCTGGGGCACCCGGTTTCGTTTCAATACTGCCGGTCCCAGGCCGAGGGGCACGCTTGCCGGCATTTGCTAAACTGCTGGTTTGAGCGGATTCCCATTGAAGCCTACGCGCAACAGTATCTCACCCAGGAGGAGATAGCCTCCCTGCTGTCTCCTCCTCCTTCCAAACTCCACACCATTATCCAATTGATTGAAAAAGCCAAGAAAACGCCCCCAGCCTAGGCCGGTGGACGCTGCCGCCCGGTGGTTGGAAAACAGGAGGCGGGCATGTCCGAAATCCCATCACAGCGAGGCGCCCCGTCATTTTTAGGGGAAGTAGGTCAGGTCCTCCTGAATTTTGTCCAAGGCCAGTTGCTCATCGCGGTCCTGGAGGCCGGGGTGGCGGGCCTCGCGTTTTGGCTGATGGGAATCCGGCACGCCTGGCTCCTGGGCGCCGTTGTGGGCCTTACCAGTTTTATCCCTTACCTGGGTCCGGTCCTGGGGTTTCTTCCGGCCGCTATTCTGGCCTGGATAACGCATCATCATTTCGGTTACGTGCTGGGCGTGATCGGCATCTGGGCCCTGGTGCAGATTTTGGAAAGCGGGGTGTTTCAGCCCAAAATCCTCGGGGGTAAGCTCCAAATCCATCCGCTCTTGGTGATTCTTTCCTTCTTCCTGTGGGGCGCGTTGCTGGGAATCTGGGGCATACTCCTGGCCGTGCCCTTGACCGCCGTTCTGCAGATTGTTTTTCGCAGGGTGTTTTTACGAAGCAATTCGACGATTCAGAAGGAAAAGTAAAGAACGCCGGCCAGGCCATCTGCATTAACAGATGCCCACGCCCTAGCCCGTGGTGCCCAGGTGGGCGCCCACGACCGCATTGATCCGGTTCTCCACGATGTGCGAAGGATTAATATCATTTTCGATAAATGTTTGTTACTCCGCGCGGTGTAACTAAATATAGTATTTCTGGGTTTCGTCTTTTCCATTCTGTCGCCATTTTTCAGTTCTGCATGAATGTTTCCC
>JAUXBQ010000307.1 GCA_030619365.1 candidate division FCPU426 bacterium
ATAATATGGAATATGAAAAAATAACCGAGACTATCAAGTCAATCCTGTTATCCTGTCTAAGATAGCTGAATTGTTACACCTGAAAATCCCATATGGAAAAAGAAATCATAAGGCTTGTCGAAGCGCGGGACCATTAACCGGGGATCACGAGGCTTTGATTCAAAGGGGCAATGAAATCAATTCACACGTTTAAGCAAGTAATTTACAGGAAAAAGCTCATGCCAGACCCGCGGCCAGGGATTAAATGGGTACTCTTAGCCACGATACTTCCCGGGGCAATGATATCCTTGGATATGACCATCGTTAGCGTTGCCCTCGTGCCCATCCAGGGCTATTTCAATGCCTCTGCCGTAGCAATACATTGGATCATGACCTCCTATATTCTGGCCTTTGCGGCCACTGTTGCCCTGTCCGGTAGAATAAGCGATAAAACCGGGCCCACGCGGAGCCTTGTGGCTGGAGTGGTCCTTTTTATGGCGGCCTCAGTTCTTTGCGGTCTGGCAAATAATGAATATTTCCTCATAGCGGGCCGGTCTCTCCAGGGCCTTGGATCAGGGCTTATTCAACCCTCGGCAATGGCGATTATCATAAACCGGGCCGGCAAGGACAGGGTGGGCCGGATGATGTCCATATATATCGCATCCTGCATCGCGTTTTTGACTATCGGTCCCCTTATCGGGGGCGGAATCACCCAATATCTTTCATGGCGGTTTGTTTTTTGGCTGAATCTTCCCATTGGAATACTTGCTATCATTTTTCTGGCCCTGGCCTCTCCTCCAAAAACAGGCAACCCTGCCATCCGCCTTGATATAATCGGGGCCGTCACCCTGGTTGTCTCCATGGGAGCCATCACTTTGGGCCTTCAGCAGGGAAATTCATGGGGTTGGAGCTCCTTCCCCACCCTTGCCGCATGCCTTGGGGGACTGGCCCTGTTGGCTGTTTTTTTACTTGGCGAACTCCGGTTAAAAGATCCGCTTATTGATATCCGCATTTTCAGAACTCAGGAGTTTCTTGTTGATATCATTTCTATGTTTTGCGTCCGTTGCGGCATAATGGGGCTTACTGTATCAATAGCCCTTTATCTTCAGCACACCCTCGGCATGAAGCCTTTTTCAGCCGGGATTGCAATTATGCCCGTTGTGCTGGCTTTTCTTTTCGGGACCCTGGTTTCTGGAGTAGTTTTTGATAAAATCGGCGCCAGGCTCCCCATTTTTGCGGGAATGCTTTTGATGGCCGCAGGTTTTTCGGCCATTGCATTTCTTTCATTTGATAATAATTATTTGCGGATTCTGCCAGGGCTCCTTGTTGTGGGGGCGGGCGCGGGTTTATTAAGCGCCGCGACCACGGATGCCGTCAGCCGGGTGAAACAGGAAATCAGGGGCCAGATTTCTGGAATTATCCAGACCGTCCGTCAGGCCGGCGGCATCTGCGGCATTGCCGCCATGGGCGGACTTAATATGAACCAGGCGGGCTTCAAGCTGGCCTCATTCCGGAGCGCAGCAATAATCGCAATGGGCCTTAGCCTTGCATTTTTTTTTATACCCCTTTATATTCGAATAAAAAAATGTTTTAAAAGCGACGGCCCTAATAAATTCCATTAAATATGTGTTTTACAACAGGATGTTAAAAAGGCCTGCGGTTATTATATCGGCCATTTAACTTTAACCACAAAGGAGGAAATAAAATGAAATTATTGAACAAGGCTTATGAAATCCTTGAGCAGGTGCGCTGGCCCCAGGATATTCACTTGATGAAGGTGGATTATTCCTTTAAAGAAAAAAAGGTTCTCTGCGCATTTAAATACCCAAGGGCAAAAAATTTTCCGAATCCCGATCTCCTTGAGGTGACGGGAGGGCAGCTCATGGACGCGCTGGGGCAGGCCGGGTACGTGCTCGTGGGATTATTGGAAAATGACGGTTTTAAGACAGGCAACGTTGATTACGAGGGTTTTTTGAAAATCATCCACGGCCACAGGAGCAACTTTGTCAACTTTGAACCCCTCAACTTTTTTCATCCCACTGACAACCGGCTTCCATTTTATGTGGAGGTCAAAGTCACCCCCTTTTCACCTGACACGGAAGACTTTTTCAAAGTTTTTAAAAAGCCCCACAAGACCTTTGTCCTCTTAAAACTATCCATGCGTCTTTACCAGAAAATAGAGGATAAGGAATATACCAATGTTCAGGCTCAGGGAGTGTTCTGCGAGCGCCTGACAGAAGAGGAGATGAAAGAGTTTTTAGGATAAAAGGCCTGCCCGCCAATATCAATTTCCTTTATTACTTGATGCCTAAAACCTCCGGCTGGAGGTAAATTGAAAACTCCTGAAAGGGGACCCGGTATGCTTCTACATGAAATGCTTCAATCAGCGGCGGAAAAACATCCGGATAAGACGGCCTTGATCTGGGAAAGCGAAGAATGGACATATGAGGAATACTCAA
>JAUXBQ010000290.1 GCA_030619365.1 candidate division FCPU426 bacterium
CAATACGTCTTCCAGCACGCCCAAATCATCCTTGCCGGACATGCTTTCCCAGCTTAAGCCGACGTCCAATTGGCTGGGAATGGCTTTCCAGTTCCCCCTTAGGTTAAACAGGGTGTAATCAATGGTCTGCTGGTCAGAACCATACGAAGCCAGCAGGGACTGGGATTCCTCGGTTTTGGTTGAATTGAGGCCAAACCCAGCGGCCAGGGACCAGTCGCTCCCGTGCAAATACATGGCGGATAGAAAAAACGAACTTGTCTGGAAATCGCCGGATAAGCGCACCTCGGCCAGGTCCTGGTAGCCGATGAGTGAGTAGGTCAGGTTGCCCATGACCTGCCCCACCCCGGCCGGAATCTGGGTACCCAGTCCCAGGTTGAGCACGCTGGTCTGGGTGTCTATGATCGTGAAAGGAGCCGAAGCGTCCTTTTGGGAGTTCACGGAATACCCCAGCGACAAGGTGGTGAGGTAAAAGGGCAGGCGGTAGTAGGCCAGGCCCGAGAGATAGCTGGTGTTGATGGTGTCCGCAGTCACAGTGACCGTGGTATTGGAAGCTTCGATATAGTATTCCGTATCCACGGTTTTTTGACCTTTTAAATTATCACGCCAGATATCCATCTCGGCCAGGAGGATGAGGTCATCGCCCATGAGGCTGATCCGCGCCTCGCTTTCCACTCCCTCCCAGTCGCTGATGAGCCAGGGATTGCTTAAATTTTCAAAACTGGGAGAAACATGCCTGTACGCCAGGTCAATGACATTGCGGTTGTCCCATTCCCAGCGCATGCCACCGAGGTAGGCGGTGTCCAGCGCACTGGCAAACACATTCAGGTTCTCGCCGTATCCACTGAAACCGTATTCGCCGTAGAAAACCGAGAAAAAGTCCGGCAAATAGTCGATTTTCACGTGGCCCTCGCCGGTCAGCACCCCGTTGAGCTCGGGTAGGGCGCCGGCCGTGATCTCCAGGGACTCGGTATTGTCCCCCACTCCTGAAACGTTGAGCGAAAATCCGATGCCGCGGATAAAATCAGTCACCCAGCGAAATCCCCCGATCCAACGCTCGAAGGTTCCCGCCAGTTCTGGCGCCAAGTCCGTTCCCCGTCCCTCGATGGCCACGCGGTTCAAGCCAGCGGCCAAGTGCAGCTCGCTATGTCCCTGGTTGATGTCGCCCATGACCCAGCGCAGGGTAGCGCCGCGGGTAAAAATATTGTTCAGGGACAAATCCGTGAAAACCGGATACGTGTCCCCGAGCGACACCGAGAGCAGCGGATTCACGATATCAAACCGGAAGCGGTTGACCGGCTGTTGCCCGGGCGTTTCCTCGGAGGTCAGGTACGTGGTTCCCAGTAATTTCCAGTTGTCATCGCCCCAGGTGAAGTTCAGGTTCAGCCGGTGCAGCCAGCCTTCGGGCTGGGCCAGGTACAGAACGGTCTGGGGCTCCTTGGTCAGGCTGGCCTGCTGCATCTCGGCCCGCAGGCTGCCGCGGAACGCGCCCGGCGACGGGGCTTCGCCTTTTTCCGCCTTCCAGGCCGCGGCTTTTTCCGGGGTGGTCACGGTAAAGGACCAGGTGGGCGACTTGGCCTCCGCGCCTTCCATATTGCGCACCGTGATGCGAATGCTATGCAACCCGGAGGCCAAATCCGCTGGTGGCACGTAGGAAATGAGTGTCAAGGACTTTTGCGCGTCAGGCGTCACGTCCTTTTCGTCTAACAGGACCTTAAGGGTGTTCAGATCAATCCGGCTGGCGCCCGCGTCAAGGCGCACCACGATCACCACGTCACCGGGCGCCACCTGGGCGCGATCTTCCGGGGACAGCAGTTCCAGGGCAGGCGGCCCCGCGGGTTTGCGCACCAACACGCGGTGCGGCGCGCCCACTGGATTGAGTTGCGGGGATGAGCCTTTTTCCCCGGCCTGGTTTTGCGCCTCGATGTAATATTCGAGACCGTCCAGGGTGACGGCACTGCCGGGGATGGCGGCCGTGTAGTTCAGACCCGTGCCACGCATGATTTCCTCGCGATAACTCAGGGAACCGGCCCGGCGAAAGTACAATCTGACCCGGGTCACGGACGAGGCCTGATCCGTGACCGTGACGTTGACGGTTATGGCCCGGCCAGCCTGGGCTTCCAGCACAGGCTGGTGCACCACAACCGGCGCGGCCAGCGCGGCCAGGGGCCAACTGAGGGAGCAAACAGCTGCCAAAAAAGCGGCAAGGAATCGTTTCAGCATGGTCATTTCTGCTTGTATTTGACGTTGACGTCGTGCTCTTTTCCGGACTTGTCCCGGATCTTGGTTTTCAGGGTCTTGGTGGTCGGGTCGTCCACCACGCCTTTAAACCACTGATCGCGCTGTCCCATGTCGAATTTTTTCGGCTCCGAGGGCGCCTGGCCCTTCTCCGCCTCGCTCTGATACCCGGCCCCCACGTTCTGTTGCCCCTGGTCGTTCAGCCACAGCACCAGGCCGTCCCAGACCAGCAATTTTGCCAGCAGGCTCTTTAGAACCTCCACTTCCAGTTCCGTGCCCTTGATCGCGGCTACGGCCGAGGGGGTCTCGATTTCCAGGCCAGAATCCCGTTTCTTGACCTTGGCCCAGAGATTACCGATCAGGAGTTTAAGGCGATTGGTTTTTTTCTTACCCTTCTGCTTTAGTTCTAAGGTGGTATTGTGGTTTAAGCGCACGAAACTGCCGTCGTTCATAAGGATCTGGGCCCGGGAATTTTCGCGCGTTTTGATCACCTCTCCCGCGAACACCAGTTCACCTCTTTTTATATCTTTAAATAAATATTTTAAAGTCGGAGGCCAAGCGGTC
>JAUXBQ010000115.1 GCA_030619365.1 candidate division FCPU426 bacterium
CGCGCGTACGACGAGGTGAAAGTATCATGAAAGACGTGAAAGTAGACTGCGGCAGGCTGATGGACTGGCAGGAATTGGCCAAAGGCTGCCTTATTCCCGAACCGGCAACCTCGCTTAACTTCAAGACCGGCGATTGGCGCAGCCAGCGTCCCGTTTGGTCTGAAGATAAATGTATTCAGTGCCTGGCCTGCTGGATAAGCTGTCCTGACGGTGCCATCATGGTCAAAGACGAGAAGATGGTGGGGATGAACTTTGACTACTGCAAGGGCTGCGGCATCTGCGCCGCGGTGTGTCCTTCCAAGGCCTCGGCCATCGAGATGGTGCGGGAGGAAAAATGAAGATTATAGCCAAGACCGGCAACGAGGCCATGGCCGAGGCCATGCGCCAGATCAATCCCGACGTATGCGCCGCTTATCCCATCACCCCGGCCACGGAAGTTATGCAGATCTTCGCCGGGTTCGTCAATGACGGTCTGGTTAAGACCGAACTCATGATGGTGGAGTCCGAGCATTCCGCCATGTCGGCGTGCATGGGTGCGACCGCGGCCGGCGCCCGCACCATGACCTCCACCTCCTCCCAGGGACTGGCCTTCATGTATGAGATGCTGTACATCGCGGCCGGCTACCGGCTGCCGATCGTTATAGCCGAGGTGAACCGGGCCTTGTCCGGCCCGATCAACATCCACTGCGACCACGGGGACACCATGGGCGCCCGGGACACCGGCTGGATCCAGCTTTTTTCGGAGAACGCCCAGGAAGCGTACGACAACCTCATTCAGGCCATCCGCATTGCCGAGCATCCGGATGTGCAACTGCCGGCCTGGACCAGCACGGACGGGTTCATCATCAGCCACGGCATGGAAAACATGGAGGTGTATCCGGACGAGGCCGTGCAGAAATTCATCAAGGAATTCCAGCCCAGTTTCACTCTGCTGAACAACCAGCAGCCCCTGACCGTGGGCGCGGCCGACCTGCAGGACTTCTATTTTGAACACCGCCGGGCCGCGGCCGAGGGCATGCGCCACGCCAAACGGGTCATTCAGGAAATCGGGCGGGAATTCGGCCAAACCTTCGGACGCTCGTACGGGTTGTTCGATACGCTTGAACTGGATGACGCCGAAGTGGCGCTGGTGGCCATGGGCTCGACCGCAGGCACGGCCCGGATGGCCGTGAAAAACCTGCGCCAGCGGGGCGTCAAGGCCGGACTGCTCAAGCTAAGGGTCTTTCGGCCGTTTCCGGCCGAGGAACTGGCCCAGGCGCTAAAACACGTGCCGAACGTGGCCGTCATGGACCGTTCGGATGGGTTCAACGCCCAGTCCGCGCCTCTGGCCACGGAACTCAAGACGGCATTTTTCGACGCCGGCCTGAAACCCAAGGTCATTGATTATATTTACGGCCTGGGCGGCCGGGACATTCATTTTACCGAACTGGAACAGATTATGGAAAAAACCCTGCAGGCGCCGGAACCGGGCGATCTGGATTCCCGGGTGGTCTATTGGGGCGTAAGGGAATAATCATTTTTTTGTAGGGGCGAACCTTGTGTTCGCCCGCCAAGGATAGGGGCGTTTAATTAAACGCCCCTACAATAAATGGAAATTTTAATCATTAGGAGAAGACAAGATGTTGAATTTGAAACAACTGGCGAGCAAGGAAAAAGTGGGCTTGGCCGGCGGGCACCGGGCCTGCGCGGGCTGCGGGTTTCCGCAAATTATCAGCATGATCTTCGGGCAGTCTCCGGCGCCCGTCGTGAGCGGCTGCTCCACGGGCTGCATGGAAATCGCCACCACCATATACCCCTTCACCGCCTGGCGCGGGAATTTCATGCATAGCGCGTTCGAGAACTCGGCGGCCACGATTTCGGGAATCGAGACCGCCTACCGGGCCCTGAAAAAGCAGGGGCGCCTGCCCGCGGACGAGAACCTTAATTTCGTGGCCTTGGGAGGCGACGGTGGCACCTATGACATCGGATTCCAGGCGCTCTCCGGCGCCATGGAGCGCGGCCATAACATGCTGTACGTGTGCTACAACAACGAGGCGTACATGAACACGGGCGTGCAGCGCTCTTCGGCCACGCCCCAGGGCGGGCACACCACCACCTCGCCCGCGGGCAAGGTCATCCCGGGCAAGACCCAGTATCCCAAGGACCTGACCGGGATTATGGCCGCGCATAGCATTCCCTATGTGGCCCAGGGCTCGGTCGGCTATCATATTGACCTCATGCGCAAGGCGGACAAGGCCTTTTCCATCGAGGGCCCGAAGTTCATGAACGTGTACACGCCCTGCCGCCTGGGCTGGGGCTCGGACCCGGCCAAGACCATGGAGATCGCGCGCCTGGCCGTGGATACCTGTATGTGGCCCCTGTATGAAGTGGTGGACGGACAATGGAAACTCACCCGCAAAGTGCGGGAGAAAAAGGGCATTACCGAGTTCTATAAAACCCAGAACCGTTTTCGTCACCTCCTGAAACCGGAGAACGATGAATTCGTCAAGGAGATCCAGGCCGAGGTCGACCGCCGCTGGCACGTGCTGCTCAGTAAGTGCGGCGAGGGAGCCTAACCCAAGCCATTGGTCATCCTGCCGGCTCCGGCCGCGGCCGGCTCCGGCCCTCAAGGGGAGGGAACATGCCGAAGGGCACCCTGTCTTTAAAACCATTCGCCCTCACCTCCGAAGAAATCACCCGCAGCAATCAGTACCGCAAAAATAAGGACAATTCGTTCCCCCGGACGAACTGGACATCGGCGCGGCCTATTCCCCCCCAGACCCAATACCGGAGAAAGCAGTGGAGTGCATGAGCCATAAAATTCTCGTGGTTGACGACGAACCCTCCATAACGCGCCTGGTAAGAATGATCCTGGAGGTCGCGGGCTATGAGGTGCGCACGGCCCTCGGCGGGGAGCAAGCTCTGGCCGAGGCGGAACTCTGGGAGCCGGAACTGGTGGTCTTGGATATCATGATGCCCGGCCTGGACGGTTATCAGGTTTGCAAGACTTTGAAAAAACAGCGGGAGACCCGTCGTATCAAAGTACTGTTTCTGACCGCCTTGGGATCTCCCGAGAACACGGGCAACGGGTATGCGGCGGGCGCTGACGAATATATGGTTAAGCCGTTTGATACGGACGTGTTGCTGAAAAAAATACAGGTGCTGCTGAAAACCGAGAAATGAACGGCAGCGCTCTTTACGACGAAACAACCCGCGCCCGCTTGGCGAATTGCCGGGAATGCCCGCGCGAATGCGGGGTGGACCGAACGACCGGGGAACTGGGCTACTGCCGGACCGACAACGCCCTGAACGTGGCCTCGGTCTGCCTGCACCACGGCGAGGAGCCGGTCATCAGCGGGGACACCGGAATCTGCAACATCTTTTTCGGCCACTGCAACCTGCAATGCCAATATTGCCAGAATTACCAGATCAGCCGCAATGACCAGCCGCCCGCGAGCGTGTTTTTGACCGTGGAAGACACCCTGGACCAAGTGACCAATCTGCTCAGGCAGGGGATTCCCCGCGTAGGTTTCGTGTCTCCCTCCCATGTGCTTCCGCAAATGGAAGCATTTATGCAAACCCTGGCCGATCAAGGGCATCATCCGGTTTACGTTTTCAATTCCAACGCCTATGACAAAACCGACCGTTTGGTTGCCCTGGAGAATAAAATCAACGTCTTTCTTCCGGATCTCAAATACGCTGATGGAACCCTGGCGGAAAAATATTCGGACGCGCCCGATTACCCGGAAATCGCCCGGCAGGCCCTGCGGGAGATGTACCGGCAAAAAGGCGCGGACCTGGTTTACGACGAAACCGGACGCCTGCAATCCGGCCTGCTCATCCGGCATTTGGTGTTGCCCGGGCAGGTGGAAAATTCATTGGCTTGTCTGCGCTTCATTGCCCAAGAACTCTCCACCCAGGTGCACATTTCGCTCATGGCCCAGTACGCGCCTACCCCATCCGTATCCCAACACACGGAACTGGGCCGCTCGCTGAAGCCGGAAGAATACGAGACCGTGGTAGCGGAACTTCACCGGCTCGGTCTGGAAAATGGATGGGTTCAGGAACTGGGGAGCGCGCACCACTTTCAGCCGGATTTTTCCCAGCCCCACCCTTTTTCCCAGTGACTCGTTTTAAAAAAGCGGAAAGCCTGAACCAAATCGTCATTGTTTCCGGCGGGCAAACCGGTGTGGACCGGGCCGCCCTGGACGCGGCCCTGGAACTGGGTTTGCCCTGCGGCGGCTGGTGTCCGCGCGGCCGCCTGGCGGGAGACGGGCCGCTGCCCACGCACTATCCGCTCCAGGAAACACCCGCGGCCGCCTACAGCCAGCGCACGGAATGGAATGTCCGGGATTCGGACGGGACCCTGATTTTAACCCTGGGTCCCCTGCGCGGTGGGACCGCTTTTACCCGCGGACAGGCCCGGGCTTTAAAAAAACCGGTCCGAATCGTGAAATTATCCGCGCCGGATACGCCCCAAGCGGTTATGCTATGGTTGCGGCAAGCGGGTATCCGTAAGTTGAATGTGGCCGGGCCACGGGAAAGTCAGGCGCCCGGTGTTTATCGGCAGGCTCAAACATATCTAAAAGGAATTTTTCGCAAGCTCATAGAATCTTGATCTATTTTTAACATTTTACTAATATAACGGGAGTAGCATGGCAGCCATGATTCCAGGAGGAAAATCACATGGCCAAGATTAAAGTCCTCGTCATCGAGGACGATGAGGACATACAAGAACTGCTGAAATATAATTTGGTAAAGGAAGGCTATCAGCCCTTCCAGGCGTTGACCGGGGAAGCGGGTTTGCAGGCTGTCCGCAAAAAAGATCCTGACCTCATCGTGCTGGATCTTATGCTGCCCGGACTGGACGGTCTGGAGGTGTGCAAAAAGCTGAAAAAGGATCCCCGGACCGAGGCCGTCCCCGTGCTCATGCTCACCGCCAAAGGAGAAGAATCGGACGTGGTCACCGGCCTGGAGCTGGGTGCTGAGGATTATATGACCAAACCGTTCAGCCCCAAAGTGCTCATCGCGCGCCTGCGCGCCATTCTCCGGCGCCGGCAAGGTGAGCGGGGAGAGGCCGAGACCGGCAAAGTCAGCATACACGATCTGGTCATCCATTCCGGCCGCCACGAAGTGCTGGTGAAAGGAAAGGCGGTGACGCTCACGGTGACCGAGTTTCGCTTGCTGGATTTCCTGGCCTCCCGCCCCGGCTGGGTCTACACGCGTTACCAAATCGTGGACGGCGTGCGGGGTGAGGACTATCCGGTCACTGAACGGTCCGTGGATGTGCAGATTGTGGGTTTACGCAAAAAACTGGGAAGTGCGGGCGAGTATATTGAAACCGTGCGCGGTGTGGGCTACCGCTTCAAGGAATAGCCCATGAAACGGCCCAGACTACTCTGGCAGTTGTATCCCACGTATTTGCTAATCACCGTGCTTGCCTTACTGGCGGTGATTTGGGTCGGCGCCGGTTTTCTCCGGCAATTTTATTTTTCGGAAACTGTATCGCAGCTCGAAATCAACGCCCGCCTCATTTCCCCCCAATTGCAGGAAGCGGCTACCTTGTCGCATCCGGAGCGTTTACACGCCCTGGTTGCGGACCTGGCCCGGCAAGCGGGTGCGCGTATAACCCTGGTCCGGTGGGATGGAACCATCCTGGCTGATTCCGAAGAGGACAGCCAAACCATGGACAACCACGCTGACCGGCCGGAAATCATGCGGGCCTTGGACGGTGAACAAGGCGTCTCCCGCCGCTTCAGCAACACCCTGCAAAAAAACCTGATTTATCTGGCGCGTCCCATGCCCGGACCGGACCAAACCAAGGTGGTGCTGCGCCTGGCCATTCCGCAGCCGGCTTTTGAAAACGCGCTGCGCGGTGTGTACGGCAAGATTGCGTTATCCGGTCTGGTCATATTCCTGCTGTCCGCGCTGGTGAGCTATCTGGTCGCGCGGCGCATCAGCCAGCCGCTGGTGGAAATGAAACAAAGCGCGGAAGCCTTTGCCCGCGGCGACTTCAGCCGTAAACTCTGGGTGCCGCGCACGGTGGAGATCGGCGGTCTGGCCGAGAGTTTGAACCAAATGGCGAAAGAACTGGACGAACGCATCCGCACGATTACCCGCCAACGCGCTGAGCAGGAAGCGGTTTTCGGAAGCATGCAGGAAGGCGTGCTGGCCGTGGACCGGGAAGAACGGGTGATCGATGTCAATCCCCTGGCAGTTGAACTTTTTGGGACCGCGGTCGATCAGCCTCAGGGGCGCAGTTTGCCTGAAGTGATCCGCAACCCGCAGGTCCATGCTTTTGTGAAAAATGCCCTCAATACTTCAGAACCTCAGGAAGAGGAAATCGCGCTTTATGAGAGCGGGGAACGTTTCCTGGTGGCCCGCAGCGCCGTGCTGAAAGACGAACAGGGCGGGGCGCGGGGCGTAGTGGTGGTTTTTAATGACATAACCCGCCGCAAGCAGCTCGAAAACATCCGGCGGGATTTTGTGGCCAATGTTTCGCACGAATTAAAAACCCCGATCACCCTGATTCAGGGCTTTATCGAAACCCTGCACGAGGGGGCTCTGGATAATCCAGCCGAAGCCAAACGCTTTCTGAAAATCATCTGGGAACACTCGCAGCGTCTGCACGCAATTGTCGAGGACCTGCTCAGCCTGTCCCGGGTGGAGCAGATGAAGGAAAGCCAGATGCAAACCCAGGAGGAAATCCTCTCCAATATCGTGGGGCAGGCCATAGCCGCCTGTCAACCGCAGGCGGACGCTAAAGAGATAACGTTCGCCGTGACCATACCGCCACGCTTGTCCGTGCGAGTCAATGCGGTACTGGTAGAACAAGCCTTGGTCAATTTAATCGACAATGCCGTCAAATTCAGCGAAGCAAAAACCGAGATATGTCTTCAGGCCAAAAGCGAAGGTCCGGATATCCGGGTTGATATTCAGGACCAGGGCTGCGGAATCGAGGCGCAAGAGCAGGGACGGATATTTG
Source organism: candidate division FCPU426 bacterium (assembly GCA_030619365.1). GTDB lineage: Bacteria > Oederibacteriota > JAAXVQ01 > JAAXVQ01 > JAUVAV01 > JAUXBQ01. Next base: position 6,965 of record JAUXBQ010000115.1, read on the forward strand.
AACGTTTCTACCGCGTGGACAAGGCCCGCAGCCGTAAAGCAGGCGGCACCGGCCTGGGTCTGGCGATCGTCAAGCATATCATGAACGCCCACCAGGGACGCATCAGTGTTGCCAGCGCGCCCGGACAAGGTAGTACCTTCACTGTATATCTACCCAAAGCCTGATCTTTCCGCGACTGTTCCCAGCGAAATATCGCCTGCCACAATTCCAGCCGGCTAATCAATTATTAACATTCCTCTCATACTACCCTAAAGACGAAATATTAATATCCGCGATGTGCTTTAAGCAAAAGGAGGTGGTGGCCAGCCAGCGTGAGCGAATGAGAAATAATCAGGGCCAACAGGGGATACCGCGTCCCCGTACCTTTGGTAAGCGGAAAATTAAAGCCGGACTAAATAACTAAAAAGGAGATTGAAACGAAATGATGATGAAACGCTTTGCCCTGACCGCGCTTGCCCTCCTGACCAGCGGCCTGCTGGGGGTGGTGCCCGTCAGCGCGGATTACGACAGTTGGTATGAAAAAATCAAGATCTCGGGTGATATCCGTTTTCGGCACGAGAATATCCAAAAAGACTACAGCAATGAGCGCGACCGCCAGCGCGTGCGTACGCGCATTAAAATGGTCGCTCCCCTGGACGACTACTGGAAAGTCACCCTGCGTCTGGCCACCGGCAGCAGCGATCCGGTGTCCACCAACCAGACCCTGGATGGTTCTTTCTCCTCGAAGGGCATCAATCTGGACCAGGCGTTCATCGAGTACAAACTGCTGTTTGAAAACCTGTGGCTGTATGCGGGCAAGATGAAAAATCCCTTTGTCAGCGTGGGCAAGAACGGACTGATCTGGGACGGCGATTTGACCCCGGAAGGCATTGCGGGCAAGGGCCGGCTGGACGTAGGTCCGGTCAAGCTCTTTGGCACCGGCGGCGGCTTTTGGGTCGAGGAGCAGAGCAAGAACTTCGACCTCATGCTTTGGGGCGGCCAGTTGGGCGCCAAGGGCAAGATTTCCGGCATCAAGTATAAAATCGGCGGTAGCTACTATTATTACCTGGACACCAAAGACCAGGTGACCTTTGCCGACGAAACCGACAACTTTGGCAATTCCTCCCACAC
>JAUXBQ010000190.1 GCA_030619365.1 candidate division FCPU426 bacterium
CACGTCCACGATCTCGCCTACGGAGAGCGCCACCTTCACTATAACGCCCACCACGACCGCCACGCCCAGCATCACCGTGACGTCCACCGTGGTGCCCCTGGTCTACGCGGACAATGAGTTCCAGGCCTATCCCCAACCCGGCCGGGACCGCGTGCGCCTGGCCTATCGCTTCGTGGGAACCGGGCAGGTCAGCATCGAACTTTACAATGCTAGCGGCGAGCGGGTGCTGCACGTGGATGACCAGCCCGTGGACCGGGGCGAATACGCTTTTACGGACGTGATCACGCAGGACCTGGGCACGGGCGTGTATTATATCAAGATGAAGATTGAGGACGCGGCCGGCGTCCGGGTGATCACCGGAAAAATAGCTGTCGTGCACTAAAACCTGCAATATGTTATAAAACATGCAGGCAAGCGAAGTAGGGAACAGGCATGCCTGTTCCCTACTAAAATATGAAATTCATTTTAGGTGCTCCCATGTCCGTCTTTACTAAATCCAGGTTAATGATGATCATCAGCCTGGGCATCGGATGCCTGTTACTCATGGCGGTCTTGGTCCTGGGCCAATATTATTGGTATGGCCCGGCGGGCGAGTCCGATTCGCGCGTAGTGATCATTACACCCGGCTCCGGCACCGCGGCGATTGCCCGGCAACTTCAGGACGAGGGTGTCATACGCCAGGCAGGTGTGTTCCGGGTATACGCGGCCCTGAGCGGGAAAGCGCGCAACCTGAAAGCCGGGGAATATATGTTCGCGCCCAAACTGCCGCTCTCCCGCGCGGTGGCCAAGCTAGCAACCGGGGAGGTCGTGCGGCACGATTTCACCATTCCCGAGGGATTCACGGTTTCCCAGATCGCGGAAAAATTGAGCCAGGCCGGATTGGCCGACCAAGAGGCCTTTCTGGCCGTGGCTGAGGATGCGAGCCTAACCCGGGCCTGGCAGGTGCCCGCCGACCGCCTGGAAGGCTTCCTTTTCCCGGACACATATCAATTCACCAGGGGCATGACGGCCCGGCAGATTGCACGCCGCATGGTGGAACGCTTCCGGGAAAAAGCCGGTCCGGAGCTGCTCGTGGCCGGCGAGGCGCAAGGCCTGAACCCCCTGCAACTCGTAACCCTGGCCTCGATCATTGAAAGGGAAGTAAAAAAGCCGGATGAGCGCAGCCTGGTGGCCTCGGTTTTTTACAACCGCCTGCGCAGCCGCAAGCGCCTGGAGTCGTGCGCCACGGTCTTCTACAGCCAGGGCCGGAGCAGCGGCGATCTCAGCCTGGAAGACCTGCAAACCAAATCCCCGTATAACACCTACCGCCATCGCGGCCTGCCGCCCGGTCCGATCGGTAATCCCGGCCTGGCGGCCCTGACTGCGGTTGCGCATCCCGCCCAGACGGATTATCTGTTTTTCGTGGTGGAAGAAGAAGGGCAACATGTTTTTTCCTCAGGTTTTGTAGCGCACAAGCGGGCCAAGTGGAAGCTCAAACGAACGCGTAGCCAGCCGAAATCCGTCCCCACCCCTCCGGAGCCCTGAGCGTGCCAGTCCCCGGACCCCGCCCGCTGGAACGCTGGCTGGTAACCCTGCTGCTGGTCCTGTGCCTGGGCCTGGTGGTGGCCCTGGCCATGCAACGGCTCCGCGTGGAAACCAAGGCGCGCACCGTGGAACTGGCGTTTCCCGAATCCCGCCTGCTGGACGCAGCCAAAGCAGACCCCACGGCGCCTCAAGCCTTGCAGGGCGCCGGTGTCACCACTTTGGTGCGCGTGCCTTATACCCTGAACGACATGCTGCGCTACGGCCTGGCCGAGGCCTGGCATCCTGAGCCCAACCTCATAGAGATCCGCCTGGCGGACTCTGCCCTGACCAGCAATGCCATCATTTATCTCACCGGGCAATTCGGCATGTCCGCCCTGCAGATCCGGTTGCGGGAAAACCAATTCATCTGCGACGTGACTCTGCCCGGGCCAACGGATAAAATCGAGCCGGACCGCTTTATCCTGGAAATCCCGGTCGGCCCCATGCCCGGGGGATTCCGGCGAGGCCTGGCCCTGCCGGCCGGCGATTGGGGTCTGACCCGGGACCTGAACCAGTTTACCCAAAGTATTTATTCCCTGCAGCCCGAGGTGGTGATCCCCATCTGGAAGGGCGGCATGAACGCGGCCTATTTTTTCCGCTCTTATTTCAATACTCCCTGGCTGCGCAAGCCCGGCGTGGCTATCCCGGAATTTTCCCTGCCACCGCCTGCCCGCCGTATCGCGCGTGGCCAGACGCGGTATCAATTATTCAGGTCCCACTACCTTTCCCCGCGCGAAGTGGGGGCCCGGCCCTTGCCAGAACTGCGCCGGCGCATCCTGCGGGCGGTGGCGGAACGCGGGGTGAACCTGGTCTATTTTGATCCGCCCCGGAACTGGCCGTTTGCCAGTTCCCTGGAATTTCTACGAAAACTGAAAGAGGAATTAACCCGGCGAGGATTTCAGCCGGGCGCGGCCCAACCGCCCGCCCATACCCGCGCTGGCTATCTGGCCATGAATGTGATCTACTGGGGCGTGGGCGCGCTCTTCTTTTTGTTGTTATGGAAAGCCGCGCTCTGGGCCGTGGGTTACACAGGCCAAGACCAGGGCGTGGACCGCGTGCTGACTATTCATCTCAGGCCGCTCTATTTCCGCTGGGCCGCCATTTCCATTCCCCTGGCGCTCCTGATCCTGCATTGGGAAGGCTCCCCGGCCTGGGGAGGAAAAATCGCGGCTTTGCTTATCGCGATCATAGTCCCTTTGTTGACCCTGAGCCAGTTGCCGCTGAATCCCGAACCCGAAGGCAGGCTTTGGCGCGTGTTGAACCAGAGTCTGCAGGAATTTTCCGTGATGACCGCGGTAAACCTCGCCGCCGGTTTAACGATCGCGGGTTTGTTGTATCATCCGGCTTTTGTCCAGCGCTTTGACGTTTTCCTGGGCGTCAAGGTTGCCTACCTGCTGCCCCTGCTCCTGGCCGGGATTTATTTGTTTCCCGGAATTACGGACGGGGAATGGTGGAAACAGCGTTTCAACCGGGAAAAGCGCTGGTGGACGTGGGGAACGCTCGGCCTGTTGGCCGCGCTGCTGGCCGTGCTCATCATCCGCACCGGCAATACCACCTGGTTTCCGGTCACCGCGCTGGAAATGTCCTGCCGGGACGGGCTGGAAAGCTTTTTTGGCGTCCGGCCCCGCTGGAAGGAATTTTTAATCGGCCACCCCTGTCTGCTGCTGGGCCTGGCCGGCCGGCGTCTGGCCGGCCGCCCGGACCGGGTTTGGCCGCGGATCCTGATCTTAATTGGAATGATCGGCCAAGTGTCGATCATTAACTCATTCTGCCACCTGCACACGCCCTTGGTCATCACCCTGCTGCGGACGTTTCACGGCTTATGGCTGGGCGTTTTGCTGGGGCTGGCAATTCTGTGGTCCTGGCAACATTGGGCCCGCCGGAGGCAGAGCGCATGAACATCGTTCTTTCCGGATACTATGGATTTGGCAATATGGGCGATGAAATTATCCTGGAACGCATGCTGCAACAACTCCAGGGCCGCGCGCATGCGATCACCGTACTCTCACAATCACCCCGGGCAACCGCGGCCCAATACCGGGTTCGGGCCGTTTCACGCTGGAACTTTGCCGGCCTGCTTCACGCCCTTTGGCGCTGCGAGGCCCTGATCTCCGGTGGCGGCGGACTGATCCAGGACCTGTCCGGCGCGCTTACTCCTGCCTATTATCTGAGCCATTTGGCCCTGGCCCACTGCCTGGGCAAGCGGACGTTTATTTGGGGCCAGGGCTTTGGCCTCCTCACCCGAAGCTGGAACCGCAAACTGGCCCGGAAAACCCTGTCCCGGGTCGGGCTCATCATTGCCCGAGACCAGGCTGGCCTGGATTGGTGCCGGGCCATCGGCCTTCCGGAGGAAAAATTGTTTCTCGGCGCGGACCTGGCCTGGTTGCTGCCTTGCCAGGAAAAAACGACTGGCCGGGATTGGGCCCTATGCCTGCGGGCCGATTGGCTTCCGCGCCAGGCGCCTTCCTGGATTTTTAAACTAGCGGAAGCGGCGCAAGCTCACGGCCGCAAACTCAGACTGGTGGCCCTGGGAAATCGAGGAGACCGGGAATACCTGGAGCAGTTGAAACGGAAAACCAAATTGGTGAATTGTGATTTTGCGTACGCCCAACCTGTAGGGGCGGACCCCCGTGTCCGCCCTGACCCCCGTGTCCGCCCGGAAATCAACGGGCCGGCACTGTTCCAGGGCGCCGAACTGGTGATCAGCATGCGTTATCACGGCCTGATTTTGGGCGCGCTGGCCGGCGCCGCGGTCACCGGCTTCGGCCCGGACGCCAAGTTGACGCAGTTGCTGAGCGAATTGGAACAACAGCCTTTTGATCCCTTGCACTGGCGCGAAAGCCTGGACGTGTTGTGCGAGGCGCTGCCGGATTTGCAGCAGCGGGCCGCGCGTAACCGGGAAACCTTGATCCAACGCGCCCAGGCCGGAACGAAGAAATTTATGGAAATTCTCGTGACACCTGTCCGCCATCCATAGGGGCGATCCTCTGGCCCGGCTTGCCCGGCGTATGCCGGGCGAAGGCTGGATGCGATTGCCCTGGGGGCAAAAGTAGGGAACAGGCATGCCTGTTCCCTACATCCCGGCATAATATGGATATTCATTGGCCTTGAGGGAAAAGTATGGTATAATTAATGTATCTTAAAATACACTAATGTGCTTTAGGAGACAGAGATGATAAAAGGATATCCCACTAAAATTGTTATGAAATTAACCGGTCTTTCCGCGCGCCAACTTGGATATTGGGACCAGCATAGTATTGTGAAGCCGACTGTTTCCGCCGCCGCCGGGTTTGGCAGCAGGAGACAGTACTCGTTTAAAGATGTTGTCCAATTACGCATGGCCAAGGAATTGAAGAATCAGGGAGTCAGTTTGCAAAAAATACGTAAAAGTGTGCAATATCTTCGTTCTGTTTATCCCGCTCAAAAGGCTCATTTGGCCGAATTGCGTCTCATCACGGATGGAAAGACTATATTCGTTCTGGAACCCATGAAAAAGCTGCTAGATACCCTGAAAAATCAATATGTGAGTTTAACCGTGATTCCTATAGGAAAAATTATTGAGGACACCCGCCATGAAATAGTGAAAATGGAAAAACCCAC
>JAUXBQ010000023.1 GCA_030619365.1 candidate division FCPU426 bacterium
GACCGGTATCATAGAAATAAACTTTGGGCATTTTAACGATCTCGCGCCGGCGATTTTTAAAGAAAGGACTAATGAGTTTGACAATAAAGGTGTTTTGCAGCACAAAAATATACCGGGTTAAAGTAAGGTGAGTTGTCTTCAGGTCAGTAGTTAAACGCTGGTCGTTGACCAGGGAACCGATTTGGAGAGCCAGCATTTTTACCAGATCATTGAAGCCGGAGACATTTTCTATACTGAAAAGCTGATTAATATCCTTGCGCACGTAGCTCGTATAAATTTCATAAATTAAATCCATTTTTTTGGATACGTTTTCCTCCTTGATCACCGCCGGATAGCCCCCATATGTTATATAATTTTCAAATTATCTCTGGAGGCCTTTTTTGTGAATCTCCAATATTTGATGGAATTTGAAATTTTTGCCATCAAGGAGGTCTCTTAATTTGAACTGTTTTAGAATACTCAAAAGCTCGGGGTTGTTTCTGAACAAAAGATATTCGGAAAATCTCAGGGTGTCAATTTCAAATACAATTTTTCTTCCCGCCAGCGAATCCTTGAATTTGCGTTTGATATCAAGGGTTGAGGAGCCAGAGGCAATCAATTTAATATTTTTGTGATGATCGGCAATTAGTTTTAAAAAGTTGGAAGGATTATCGAGATATTGAATTTCATCGATAAAGACAAATTGTCTTTTGCCGGGATCAGCGCCTTTGGCTTTTAATAGCTGGATAAAATCCGATACTCCACTATTAAGCGTTTTCAGGATTTCGAAATCTTCCAGGTCGAAATAGAAAACGTTTTTTTCGGCTTTTTGATAAATTTCTTTGATGAGCAGATAAAGAATACAGGTCTTTCCCACCTGCCGCGAGCCGGTAATAAGAATAAGCCGTTCATCATCAATCCATTCAAGAATAGATTTTAGTTTTTCGCGGCTGAAAAGTTTTAGATTTAAAATATCTTGAAGTTCCATAACTACGTCCTCCATATTAGCTTGACTAATATTATGGACTCCCATAATATTAGTCAAGCTAATATTATGGGAACATCCAGACACCTGGCCGGCTATTAGTCATGATACTAACATGACTAATAGGTTACACTGGCATAAATACAGACCTTGTAAATTTAAAGGTTGTATTTTAAAATGCCATGTATGAAAAGAGCTTATTATCCTCTACCTTGTTCCCATTGAAATCAAATACAACCAAAATGTTCCGGTTCAGCAGTTGCGGGGAATTCATGATTTTGTTCAGGAAAAAAATGTGGATATGGAATCGTGATCAATAATGATGATAAAATCAGGTTTTATTCGGAAAAAGTCATCGGCATTCCGTTTGCTTTTATAATATGAACTAGTGTAGTGCGTCCAACACTTCTTTACATTTGATTGTCATTGCGAGGAGCGTTTTTTAGCGACGAAGCCCCGACCGGTTGGGGGATCGTATGGGACTTCCTGAGGTCGCAATCTCCCGGATCGAAAGCGTGAATTCCTATAGGAGGTTGCTTCGCTTCGCTCGCAAAGACATATGTAAAGCTATTTATGACGCACTACACTAGACTTCGGCTCAAGTTTGACGCAAAGCGGACACGGAGGAAACGCGTGCGAAGTCGAACCAGATTGGGACAAGGATGGCTGGTCGTACTGGCGTGGCTGGTATTGGCCGGCATGGTCAGCCCGGTTTTCGGAGATCAGGCTCGCGGCCCGGCGGGAAGCGGTGAAAGCCAAACCGCCCCCACCCCTCCCTTGTGGGGAGAGGCGCTGTTGAATCATCCTCTCCTTTCCCTGCCGTCCAAACAACCGGAGGATGCGCCGCTCAGTCAGGCCCGGCGGCTGGTGAGTAATTTTAATCTGCAAGAGGAAACGGAACCTATTGGCCGGCTTCAGGCCCGGGAGCGTCTGGACGGCACGCGGGAGCACCTGCTCTACAGCCGCAAAAACGGCTGGGTGGAAGTCTGGGTGACCAGCCAAGACGGCAAGTTTCAGGAAGAACGTCTCTACCAGGAAGGCCGCCTGCAGGCGGTTCTGCTGGTTGACGGCTCACTCCGGACCCTGCAATACGTTCAACCCTTTTCGCCGGGCCTGGCGGCCTCCGGGTCCGGCCCGGAGCGGGCCTTGACTGTCGTGGAGGCGATCCGGCAGCGGACCCGCATTCTGGAATACGATTGCCAGGGCAAATTACTGGCCGGGTACCTGCCCGACGGCACTAAGATTCCGACGCAAGCGCAGCCCGCGGCCAAAGAGCTCAAACGGATCATCAACCCGGACCTCATGCGCCGGCGTTTCTCCGGACACTGACATGCGCACCTCTCACTGGATTTGGCTCCTGGCGTGTCTGATCGGCAGCGGGCCGTTCGGGCCGGCTGCCGCGCGGGCGGATAAGCCGGAGGGGCTGAATTTGCCCCCGCAACAATTGGCGGACCAGATGTATTGTCATCTGAAAGACCGTTATGTCATTAAAAAATACGCCCTGGATCAAACTGGCCGGAATCTTTCCGTGAACTTTCTGCTGGAAGACGGGCGCCGCCTGACCTATGACCGCCATGGGCATTTGCTCAAGCGGCTGCAACCGGACGGCCGGGAAACCTACTTTAAAAACGGCTACCCGGTCAGGGAGGTCTCGGCCCGGGGAGACGTCCTGTCCGTAACGGATTATGCCTGGACCCCGGAAGGGAGAATCAAACGGGCGCTCAGGCATGAAGGCCCTTACCTGACCGCCAGTTTTTACAACCAGGAGGGGGACATTCACTTTGAACTGCGGCAGGGACCCCAAGGCAGACTGTATCGCTATAATTATTCCTGGAGCGATAACCGCCGCACCTATAAGTACTTTGAGACGCGCTCGTGGGATGCGAGCACGGATTATTACAGCGTCTCCGCCGAAACCGGATTGGTGGAGGAACACTGGCGCGTGAGCCAGGGCATGCGGGAGGTGTGGGACGAGCGCTACGAGTTGTTCATGGCTTTGCTCCTCGCCCAATTCCGGCGGGATTACGCCGACCGCCGGCGGCTAAAGAGCGACAGCCTGGGACGCACGCGCGGCGACATCTTGCTGGGTAAGCTCCATCCGCGCTCTTTATACCCGGTCAAGCGTTTTGTGCGCGATTATAAACACCAGAAAATCATATTTGCCGAGGACTGGCGGTTTATTGAGTGCCTGGACATCCGCCTGCGGCTGCCCGTGGTGAAAATGGTCGAGGAAGCGGAAGTGGTCGCGCAGCGCGTCCGCACGCAGGGCGACAAGGTCTATACCTGGGTGCCGGAACGGAGGCGCTGGGAACGTTATCCCTTTGATTCCCGCGAGGAAAAGTTGATCCCAATCAACCTGCGCGGCGACGCCCGCATCGAAACCCGGTACGCCGCCACCCGCTGGGAGGCGGTTCCCAACCAGGCCATGGATTTGATCTACAGCGTGCGCCTGATCGTGCCGCAACAAAAACTGGCGCAGCAGCGCCTGGCCTTGTCCCAGCACGTTTACGATGATCCCGATTTCGACGACCTTTACGCCCTCCTGCAACAATCCGCCGTGACATCGGGGACCGGCCGCCGGGCGATCATGGCGCCAATCGGCGCGTCCGTCACGAAACTGACCCCGGCCGAAGCGCAAATACTACAGAGGGAGATTATTTACAAGATCAAGCAGGAACTGCAGATACGGCCCCAAATGAACCGGCGGGACAGCAACCAGAAAACCCAGGCCGAACTCATTATTTACGCGCTGAATCCGGAAACCATGCTGCCCCGGCGGAATCTGCTGCAGCAACTGGACAAGCTGCATCGCGTGCGGCGGGAGACCTTTGACCTGATCGGGTACTCCAATCTGACCGTGTTGATGCCACGGGTGAAAAAGGAAAAAGACTACACGATTTTGGACCGCGTACAGCGCGTTCAAAACGTAATCAAAATCTGGGAAACCGACGGGGAACACCCTGAGGGGGGATATTGGTTGCCTTATACGCTGCGCCCGGGGCGCGATAAGCTGACCCGTGGCCAGGGGAAGTGGCGCCTTAGGGTCGACGAAGGGTGTTTCCGCTGGTCGCTGACCGAGCTCCCGAAAATACAACGGGTGAGCGGATTCGTGGTTCTGGCCCGGCCGCCCGCGTCCGCCCCTACTGTGGCGCGGGAATCCGGTTTGGCCTCCGGCGCGCCGGACGTCCGGCCAGACCCAACGAAACCCGGTGCGGGCTGGAGGCCTTATGTCCGGGCCGCGCTACCGTCCGAATGGCAGGGATGGGGATTCTGGGGGCGCGTGCTGGCGGCCGGCGTGCTGGGCGCGGCCCAAGGGCGCGGCGGAGAAGTTGAAATGGCGCGCTCGCGCCTGGCCTCGGGCGAGAAAGTCGCGGTGTTTTGTCAGCGCGCCTGGACCGGCCAGACCAACGGTTTTCGCCGGGTCCTGTCCCGGTCGGACCAGTGGTTTTCAGAGGAACGCTACGACGCGAACAGGCGCTTGGTGTCTTTTCAGGATCTGCGCGGCGTACACGGCGAAGTGAAGATGATGGCCGACGGGCGGCGGCAAGTCCATTATCGCTATCAGGGCCGAACCCGGGTGCTGGAATTCAACCAGGCGCGCCTGGAAAGCGTGATCCTGCCGGACCGGACCCGCCGGCACTACCTGAAAAAACCCGATCAGACAAAAATACGCTATGAGGATGAGAACGGCGACTGGGTATTCGAACGGAATTACGATCTCCTGGGTAAGCAGCGTACCCTGATTTTCGCCCATGGCGAGGAAATTCGTTATCAGTACCTGTCAGAGCCGGGCCGGGTGAAGATTCATATTAGCGATACCCGCAATCAGCGGGGAAGTTTTGTGCTTAATGAAAAAGGACAAATCAGCCAACGACGCGGTAATGGTAATCTGGTCTATTTCGCAGTCAATCAACTTCAGTTCGTCCGGCCGGATTGCTATCAGCCACTTGAGATTCAGTTCACGCTGCCATTGAATTAAAAACAAGAGTCATGCGCTTTCGGATTGATAACGACTATGCTGTTACCGCCCCGCATGCGCGGGGCAAGCCCAACGTTTTTCCAAAAGACCTGCCGAACATTTAGGGTAGCCGAATCCGTGTCAACATACAAAAGAATCCCCGTACGTAAGTGCGGGGTAACTGCTTGCCCTCTCTCTGCTAGGGAGAGGGGTAGGGGTGAGGGTCTCCTGAATAACCCGCCCGTCAGGGCGGGGACATTTATGCCGAAAAACCAGAAAAAACCAGCGTTTCGGACACGCCCGAAAACCTTTGTTTAAAAAGGATAAAACGGAAATCGTTCCAATTCAAAGCGATTTTTAGCTGGCGATTTGCGAAGTGGTTTTTCCTGTGATATACTAAAATTAAGGAAAAATATAAATTATTAGGATAAAAACATCGCAAATGATACCGGACTTTCCATTTGCGCACTGGGAAAGAAGCGTCAAATACAAGACAACGTTTTCTATCCTGATGGCGCGTGGAAACGGAAAGGGAGAGGAAGCTCCATGACTTCATACCTGAATATCCGGGACCGGGAATGGGATCCCCGGGACTTGGTTAGTTTGGACGCTTGGCGCCGGCCGCACTGGTCGCTACTGACCAAAACCCTGGCGATGCTCATCACCCTCACGTTCCTGTTGCCCTACGTGGCCTTTGCCTTTGAGCCCGGGACCTATCCTGTGGACCTGGTCAGCGAATTCGGCTATAAACCCCTGAAAGCCAACGGCCGCACCCTCACCATCAAGCCGGAATGGGGCCGCGTGACCAGCAGTTATCACGGGACTTCCGGCCGCACCATCGTGTACATCCAGGACCTGCACTGCAATTACGAAGTGCAAAGCAATATCCAGGCCATGCTCAACAATTTCATGAACCGCAACCAGTTGAAGCTGGTGGGCGTGGAGGGCGAGAGCACGCCGGTAAACGTCAGCAAGCTGTCCACCATCCCCCTGGCCCCGGTGAAGGAAAGGGTGGGGCAGTATTTTTTGCAACGGGGCCGCATCACGGGCGCGGAATACCAGGCCGTGACCAGCCAGAACCCGCTCGCTCTGCTGGGCATTGAAAACCAGGGCTTGTATGACGCCAATCACAACACCCTGCTGGGATTTCTCAACGAGGAGAGCCGGGGATATTGCCAGGATCTCCGCTACGCGCTGGAACGGCTCAAGCGCCCGCTCTACAACACCGCCCTGGCCAAGATGGATCACGAACGCGAGTCCTATGACCAGGAAGACATTACTCTGGAAAAATATTGCGACTTTCTGCTTATGGAAGCCCGGCGCCAGGGCATCGCGCTCGCGCCTTATAAAGTTCTGCGCCTGTACGCCCTGGAGCATCGCCTGCCAATCAACGCGGCCGTGGATTACGAGCGCCTGCTGCGCGAGGCCGAGGTCCTGGACCGCGCCATCCGGCGCAAATTGTACGCCAGCGCCGAGCAGCGGCAACTGGATTATAATTTATATATATTGAAGATTATGGAAAACCTGGTGAATATAAGCGCCACCGGGGAAGACTTGGCTTATTTCCGAGCGCACCGCGAGGCGTTTACCGTCGTGCGCATGCTGCGGTTTTTGGAGGATATCAGTTACCGGTTCGCCATTCAGCCCGATCTGGACCCGGGCGTATTGAAAGTGGACGGGTTCATCGAGCAGGCCGCGGAATTCTACCGTGTGGCGGACAAGCGTTCGCACGCGTTCGTGGAAAACATCCTGGGCGCCATGCAGAGGCGCCGGGAATCCCTGGCGGTTCTCATTGCCGGTGGTTTTCACGCCTCCCACGTAGAGAAAGCCCTGCGCCGGCAAGACATCTCCTTTGTCACAATCAAGCCGCGGATCACGCGCACGGACGTGGCCAACCCCTATTTTTCCCTGTTGCGCAACGAGCGCACGCCGCTGGAAAAACTGCTGGCCCGCAACGAGAACATTTACGCGCCCCGCAGTCTCTTTAACAATACACTGTTTCAGCGGTACATGGAGACAGTCTGGGAAATCGAACTGGGACGCAAACTGGTCCTGGAGGACGGGCTTACCGGTGCGGCCTTGCAACAGACCTTTCGGGAAGCGCGGGGCAATTACGCGGCGGATAATCCTAATGTTCAATTGGAGTTTCGGCCCGAGCAATCCAATCCTGCAAAAAACATCTATATTTTCGAGTTTAAGAACTCTAATTATTATGTGATGGTCCGCCCCAACGAGACGACCCCGTTTGAGCTTGAATTAGGCAGCGAAGAATTATACGGCAATAACTTCATGTTTCAGTTCGTGAATAAGGAAGTGTTTGAAGAGCCAGTTATGCGCGCGAAAATTCTGAGCACCGAGGAGCCGGGCCGGGCCGGGGTGTTCGCGCTCAGCGGAATGGCCGCGCGCATCGCCGGGGTAACGAACCCGGTAACGCGCGCCATCGGGGCCATCGCCATTTTCTTCAGAGCACCCCCGGAACTTACCGGAAGCGCCTGGGCCGCCCGGCTGCAAGCCTGGACAGCCCGCCTGAACGCAGGTCAACGGGCCTTCGCGCGCGGTTGGCGATCCTTACGGCTGGCCATGGCCGCCCAAAATCCTTATGTTCTAACCTGGTTCGCCGGAATTTCAGCCACCTTGGTGCTTAGCAGTCTCTTCTCAGTGGCCCTGCCGATTGTGCCGATCATGTTCGCCTCCGTGGTTCTATTCAGCCTGGCGTTTGTCAGCCCAGACAACCGGTTTGGCGCCTTGTCTTCGTTTGTCAGCCTTCCCCAGGACAATTTGGTGCGCCGGGCCATGGCGTGGGGATGGGAAGAATACGGATTTGAACAAAATCAGATTGTCCGGAGCAAACGGGCCTATGAAAATGTTCTGGCGTTGGCCAAGGGCAATCCCGCGCTGGACGAATTTATCGGCAATCAGGCCAGCCGCTTATCGCTCGCGGCCATGGCGTATATCAATGGCGCCAAACCCTGGACCCCAGGAACGCCGAGCGTACAAGTGGAAGCTTTGGCCCGGGATTATATGGAAGCCGAGCAACTGGCCGAAGCCATACTAGTGGACAGAACTAAGTTGGAGCAACTGGATATGCAACACGCCGGCTCGTATCTGGCCCAATTGGTGCAGGCCATCCGCGAGGGAAAATCCGAAGTGACGCTCGGGAAAAAAGAGCGGGATTTGGATCCAGCCCGGCTGTTAATGGAATATATTTCGCCCCGGCAACGCCAAGCCTGGCAGGCCCTCGTGGGCCGACATAAGATCAAGGTGGAACTGGTGCCGTTTGACCCTAGCCCCTTAGCGGGTTTTCAGCCCAATGGCCTGCAAGCAACACGTATAGCTAATAAAATAAAGGCCTTTGCGCAAGAAGTCGAAACGGGAATTTTTAAGGAAACAGAAACGGCGATGGGGTGGACGCGTGCCAAAGAAATTTTACCCAACGAATCCGCGGACGTCCAGGCTTTCCTCGACAAGGAGTCCAAGACTAAAGAGGGCATGGATGTTATATCGGCCTGGCGCCAAGAAATAGAAGCGGTTATTGACAAGGAAATAACGTCGTGGGCTGAGAATGGAAACGGCGCCGTGGAACTTTATCTGGATTTCGAGGCGAAGTCGGCGCGGTTATTTTCGGATTTACCCGCCGAGCTGCGAACCGAAGCTGAGGCCGCCCTGCGCGCGGAACTGGAACAAGCCCTGGACCGGGATAGCGGTCTCATGAGCCTGCTCATCGAGAAAAAACTCGATTTGATGATCAATAGTCAGCAGGCCGCGATCACGGCCTTGCGGGATTTGGATAAATTTTTATTGGACAGTTTCAACGAAGCAATATATGCCGGACAGGAAGCACAGATACTCTATAGAGGGGGCCGGAGGAAAGAGGAATTTCTGCGCCTGGCCGCGGCCCAACAGGAGGCAGGGGTGTTTAGTAACAAAGCGCCTCCGCTTTTGGAGCGCTTTGTGAGTGATCTGCAAACCGCCCTTACCGAGTCCAGCCCCCGGCGCCTGTATTTCGCGTTTTTCCTCTCACTGGCCCTCATTATCATAATCCCGGAGATCATACTGGCTTTCCCTGTAACCATCATGGTTCTGGGTCCGAACATTGTTCCGATTATGATTATCCTGGCTTCCTCGCTTTTAGTCGGGATTCAATATAAACAACCTTCATCCTGGTTGAAAAAAAGCACAACCTTAATAAGCCTGGTCGCTATGGTATTCGGCGTTTTTATGCTTTTCAGCGGCAATCCCTCTGCCGCGACGCTGAGCATGGTTACTCAGCCGGAGGAGGTTGTAAACAGCCTAAGCCAATTCAAACTCGGCGCCCTGGGACTGAGCGCTATAGTACTCTTGGCCGGGATTTCCGGGTCAGCTTGGAAGCGCTTAGCCGGCCGGAGGGCTGAAAAACCAAGAATATTGGACAGCATTGAAGGTGAGCGCCACTTAGAACAAATATTGGCAAAAACCGGGGATGTTTGGATCACTTCCAGTGATGTTGATTTTTTAAGCTTGTTTAACAATGTTTATGGCAAACAGATCACGAATGTGATTTTGAATGAAATAATGGAGATACGAGCACAAGTGCTTCATTCACCCCAAGTAAAGAAAATCATTGAGAAATATGACCCGGAGATTTTGCATCAGCTTTATGCCGCCCGGCACGGCGGAGATGAAGGCATGGATCTTCTGCCCGAGCAGTTAAGTTTGGAGGATATCACCGCGATAATGAACATTGTTCGCCAGGCCATCCCACAGGCCTTGCACCTTAAATATATGGCTTATAATATTCAGGGCGCGTTTACTCCGACTGAGGAAATAGAATTACTAAAAGCGGTGGCTGACTATAATAAAAAAGACGGCGATCTTCAGCGCGTGCAGGTAATAAATGATTCTGTTTTCGGATTACAACTTTTGGTAAAGGCGGAAGGACAAATAGAGCTGGGAGCGGAGATAATAAAAGCCTTAAATTTAGATGGCGAAAAGCAAGCGCTGAGGGCGGTTCCCATTACTTTGCCCCAGGATATTACCGAATTGGGCTATCCGGACAGAAATTACATGTTAACGCCTACCAGTACTTTTGGGGCGACCAAAGCCAGCTGGGTGGCGGGATATAAAAAACTCAAAAACCAGCGAAAGTTTAAAGAGTGGGGCCTGGCTGCCTTTAAACTTGCCGACAGGCTGCTTTTACAGGGCAAAAACGACGGCAGAAATAAAGTCGTGGTTGATGATCGTAAAATTGATTTTGAAAAATTGTCGCGTCCTCCTCCCTCTGAGGAAAACATGGATAGGGACTTAATGCAAAGCGTAGTCCAGGCGCGAAAAGAGCATATAAAAAACCTGGACCGTAGGGATAAAGACGGCAACCCCTTAAATGATCCTTTGGTTCCTTACCATTTGAACAACAATGGGTTAAAACAAAAAATTAAACAGCGGTTACAAAAGCTGAGTAAAGTCAACTCGTTTGATCCTGAAATTCATGTTGCCCGCGTTTCTTCGGATAGAGGTCCGGATAAGATAATGATATCTATTATCACTCAGAAAGACACCTGTCTTCTGGAGTTGGAAGGACACTATAGTTTTGATGAATTGGAAAACCAAGGATTTAAAGCCGTTAATGAAAAATTTGGGCATGCTTTCGGAAATCTTGTAATCTCCCAGCCCCACCATATTATCCGCGAGATGACAGAAAAAAATAGCCATACTTGGTTGAAAGATAAATTGCCTGATTCGATAGAGAGTTTTATAGAAAAGATCGAAGAAAACATGAATGTGAAGGGAAATAAAGTCACAGTTAACCTGATTGGCGCCTATTATCCCATTTCGACTAAAAATTTATTTGATGATATTAAGGATTCCGAAGCAATTGATGCAACCCTCGGTAAAATGTTTGCGGGTTTGGAGGAAACCCTGCTGGCAAAAAGTGAGCAAAATTTAGGCAAGATCACGGCCCATAATCATCAAGCTCATCTGCCGCTGGCGCTTGCCCGCCGGGCAAAACTCGGAGAGGAAAAAACAGCGAATCTTTTTGAAAATCCAGACGCGCAGAAGAGCATGGTGCGAGAAGTCACGGCAGCCCGGATTAGAGTGGCTGCCACCAAAAAAGCCGAAGCCAGACCCGGCTTCCTAAGCGTCGTATCCCTCCTGGGCTTGTCATCGCCACTATTAGCTGGATTTGATATTTCGCCCATCATTACAGCCGGTCTGGCCTTAGCTGGGATTATCAGTGGCCTGGCTTGGCTGGAAATCGGCTTTAAAACCTTTAGCACTATATTCAGGTGGTTGAAAACAGCCTTTGCACCCACGGCGGTGCATAAACACCTGGCTTGGGCAGTAGCCTGGGTACAAGCCAATCCCATGAGCATATTGGCCCTCGGCGTGGGCCTGTTGGCCCTGTTCCAGCAGCCGCTTGGTTCGGAAGCACTCATGGCCGGAGGCTTGTTCGGAATTTTTGGGATAGACCGGCGCAAGGTGATTGAGGACAAGTACAAAATCGCGCAGTACAGTTCCGGGCAGAGCCGCGTGGAAAAGATGCTCACTAACCTCGACGAGGTCAGCCTGGCCGTGGCTGAGATCGATTCCTTCCAGGACATGAAGGTCATTTACGGCGAAGGCATCGCGGACTTTATCTATGAAAAAACCCTGCAAATCGTGCAGCAATATTTTGCCAAGCGGGAATACATGTTCCGCCTGGATGACCGCCGGGCCCGGTTCGCAATCGCGGCCAAGAACTTCGGAGACGAACGGATGCGCAGCGAGCTGCAGGACGCGCAGAATTTCCTGTTCGACAGTTTTAACCGGCGCTACCGCGTGGTGAGCCTGCCGTATTTCGGTCTGGACGAACAAGCCGAGCTGCTCTCTGACGAGGATTTCGACATTCTGCTGAGAGGGCTTCGCCACGCGGTCCAGGATTACGGGTACGGCGCTGTCGGGGTGACAGAAGGCCGGCGCGTGCATATCGTTTATGAAATATCAACCCAGAAGGATCTCCAGCATGCCCTGGAATTGAATGATATATTGGAATCGACGGGCATGCCCGCGGATAACCTGGAGGCCATGCCCTTTGAAATCGAGGCAGCGGCCGGCCTGCGGACCGGGTATCTGTTCGTGCCCAAACTGTCCGTGGGCGTGGCGGGCAAGGTAATCTATGAGCAGGCCCTGGCCCGCGTGCCCACGCGCAAGGATGAAGTCAGGTCCAAATTGCCGGGCAAGGAGTTGTTCACCCACCTGAAGGACGTGGCGACCCACGTGCTGCTCAAACGCGCCGCGACAACGGGCGGGGAAGTGGTTCTGGCCGAGGAATTGTACGAAAAGGTCGAGGAGCCTGATTTTCCGCCGCCGGTTGCTCTGGACCCGGAAACAGCGGTTTTTAAATACAACCAGCGTAATGACCAGATATTCCAGCGCTGGTTCGTGGCCACGGCTCAGCGCATCGTCACGGAGAGCCAGGACAAACTCGCGGCCATCGACGCTCTGCGGCATCTTTACGACACCAATCAGGAAGCCGTGGAAGAGGTGGAATTCGATTACCTGGGGGTTGTTTTCCTGAACGCCCGGCAGATTATCGAGGACATGCGGAAAATGGGGCACTACGCCCTGCCTGAAGCAGAGCGCAAATTCGAGGAAATCTTCCAGCTTTGGGAAGCTCGCTATAGTGGGGAGATGATCGACCGCTTTTTTAATCAACACCCTAAAATGAAACCGATTATGCAGGCCTTGGCCAAGACTATTAATCGAAAAAAACGTGAGCAGGAGTTGAACTCTTTACGCCGGCTCTTGCGCGAATTTATTGCAGAGAATGACCTCGATGCCTTGACTCCTCCCGGACGGGTAAAAGATCCGTTTTCCTTGCTGAAGAATTTCCGGGGACAATGGGATAAAGTGACCAAGAAATTGCCTGATTTTACGGATCCCAAGCTCTACAGTATCAGAAACGTTAGGATTATCGGACATGATATTGTAGCTCTGACGTTGGTCATTCCGGACCGAAAACAAATTTCCCCGGCAATCAATAAGCTGATTAAGGTGCTTGAAGACCGGGGGTTGATCCTCAAGACTGCGGAGGGGAAAAAGGTACAAGGCGTTCGCATTTCGGTTGAGGGCCAGTACGGTCAATATGAAATTAAAATGCCGAGCAAAGGCTATTTTGATGCGAAGCTGAATATTGCTCCTAAGGAACTAGATGAGATGACTTTTGGCGCTGAAATTAAAATAGTTGACAGCCTTTTCATGGATAGAGCCACTCATCCGGGGCTTATGTTGATTAAGCAGGGAATTTTGAAAGAAGTTAATTGGTCCATTGCCATGAGTGGACCTTCAGGCACAGGGAAACTCGCGGCAGCAAGGGAATTGTCGCAGGAGCTTGATTACCACGTTATCGATGTGGGGATGATTTATCAAAGCATCAGTTATATATTTAATCTTCTGGCTGATCAGCAGAGGGTTGCGGATTTTGATGCCTTTCTGAGTCAATCCCAAATAAGCCTGGGAGAGGATGGGATTAGTGTCCGCTTTGGTGCTGTTGGAAAGAAGAAAGAAGAGATTATTATCAGGCGTGAGAAACTGGAGAAAGCCGAGGTTGCCGAATACGTTAAGTCCGGGGAAAATAAAACCCTGGATAAATGGGTAACCCGCCTGGTTAAAAGCAGGGCGAAAAACAGACGGGTGATCGTAGTAGGCCAAAACGCCGAGGAGTATGTGCCTCGTGCGGAAATGAAAGTGTATTTTGATATACCCGCCAAAAAGCGAGCTGGTCACCAAACCAAGAGTTGGTCCGAGCTGTCTGCTCCCAAGGGGGCCTTGATTATTTCCTCAGAGGCCCAAAAGCATAGTGACAGAATACTTCGCTATTTGCAGGACCATATGGCCGAGCTAATCTTGACCACAGGACTGGGTCGCGCTGCTTCCGCCCGCGCCCGGACCGGTTACCAAATAAAAGCAACAGTGGCCAGCCAAGATATAGCTGCTGCCCAAGAAATGGAGATCTTTGCAGATGTCAAAAAGCGTGTGAGGGACAAAGCAACAGTTGCATCACAAGCGTTTGTGAAAGCCATTAGCGCGCGAACCCAGGAAATTATGAATGTGCTGAAAAAGTCAATTAGCGATCCAGATGTTTTGGCTGAAGTTCAAAAGGACCTGGACTCCGTGGCCAATGGAACCACAGCTTTGGATGTTCAGGTGGTGGGAGACATTACCGGCGGTATTGCGGTCAGCGAGCGTACGTCCGGGAAAATCAGTGTGATTATGGAAAGCCGTTTGCAAGGCGTTTTGCAAACCTCAACCGCTGTCCATGAAGTAATTGAAGCTGTTTTGGAGTCCAACCAAGTAGCGCGTCCGCATGCCATTGCCTTTGTTGTCGAACAAACGCTGTTTCCGGAAAGCCTGGAAGCCAAACTCAATAATCTAAAACACTATGATGACGCGCACCTGCAAAGACTGGCTGACGATCAGACCCAGGAGTTCATGGATGCCATTGATAGGCAGACCGATGTCACGGATTTTGTCAAACAGCAACAAAACGAAAACGCAAAACAGGTATCCATACAGGCCCAGGCGGTACTGGACTCAAGAAAAACGCCAAGTGGTGAACGCGCAGGACTGTTCACTAGGATAAGTAGGTTGTTTTTTAGAGGCAAAGGTAGTTTGGACGTTAAAAAACCCCGAATACCCGGAGAGCTTTTTACAGCCTGGCTTGCAGTTTCTCAAAGCAGAGATGACAAGATCCAGGAGTTGGCAAAACTTTTAAAAGAAAAATATAATTTGGAATTTGATCCGGAAATATCAACTATATTTGATGAAGAAGAAAAAGACCTTTTAACTGAAAGCCTGGTTAGAGTTTTGTCATTGGTCCCGGGACATATTTTAAAATCAGAGACATTAAAAAAGCTTAAGGTTCCGGCTTCACCAGGCTATGGTATGGCTGATGATTTGGGAGTTTATAAAAATGACACGGCAATTGTGTCACACCAGGTTTATACCTTATATGACGGGGAGGCATTAATAGCGTCACTCCTACATGAGATTGGACATTCGTTGGAGAAAACATTCAGCCCAAAAGAAATAACCAGGCTGGTAGCCGCCTATGGGGTATTAAAGCAAAAGCAAGCGTTTATTTCAGGTAAGTTCGGTCGATTTGGGGATACGCGAGAAGATGTTCAAGATTCATCATTCAGCCAGTTTGTGGCGGAATTTTTCAAACAATATATTTTAGATGCCGAAGAAATCAATTTAATTATGCGGGAAAGTGACGATCAGCAAGTTAAAAACGCATTCAGGACGGTTTATGATATATATCGGGCAAAGATTAGACAGGAATTTAATAATGAAGTTTCGCAAAATTATTTTTCTGATATTATTTTGAAGATGAAGCAAGCAAATGAGAAGTATTTAGAAAAGGCGGCTCTAAATGGCATAGAACTGTATTTTATTAAAGCCAGAATGTTATCTGCGGCGGGCGAATCATTTGGCAGCTATATATTAAGAAGGTCTGGCGTGGATGTAGATAAAATGGCGGAGAAAGCGGATAAATTAAAAAATCCTGATCAGCATGTTGAAATTAGTGTTCTATTACTGGACCAAAAGAGAAAAATTAAAATGAAGAAGGGCGAATTAGAAGACGCGTTGTCGGATGTTTATTATCAAAGAGGACTTCGCGCCCTAAATGATGGAAATGTTATGCTGGGGGTGGAATATTTTATCAAGACGCTGAAATATATTAATGCGGATGAAGAACAAATACCATGGGCAATTATGAGGCAATTAAGAGAAGCCGCCAAGGATAATGAATTGAAAACAGAGGTATATTCGGCAATAAATAATGTAGATCAAGCAAAGTTAAACCCAAATAACCAGAAAGTATGGACGGAGATAGTAGAGGAAGTTATGGCCAGTGAAGAAGAACTGGAAGCTAAAAGGCAAGAAATGTGGGAAGAAACAAAGGCGGAGTTAAAGGAGATAAGGAAATTGAGAGAAGAAGGGATGCCGAAAAGAATCAGATCTATTAAGGTTATTGCTGCGATTTCGGCGGCCACGGCCGCCTTTACGCTTGGAGTGATGCTGCTTACCGGGTTGGCGACGGGCGGGGCCATGTTTAGTGATTCCGCCCTATTTTTCTCATCCGTAATTTCTTTTGGCCTTGCTTTTGTTGGCCTGGCCTTAAACTATATTTATGTTTTTGCTTTAGATAAGGGAGATTTGATAGCAGAGTCGCGTTGGCGGACATTTATGATATGGATGCAAAACGGAGAAAAGCTGGCAATTACTCCTGGAAAAGGAGTGCGTCCAATATATTTCTATTCCAGTTTAGACCCTGGATTGAAATATATTTCGACTAATCCTTTGGTAAATATTCTGCGTCAGGCGATCGTGGCGCATGAAGAGGCGCATGTAAAGCATGGTGAGGGAATTTTTGCCGAAGTGTACGCTTTTAGAGCCGAGCTGCAGGTCCTGACCGCAGGTTTACGGAATATAATTTTGAATAAGATAAGCAAAGCACCTGCCGAGGAGAAAGCAGTAGCTCTACCGCGAGGGGAGGTTCGTGTTGGTGATACCAAGAGACCCGGTGTTGCTTCTGAGGCGTTGCAACTTCATGCCCGGTCAGCTATAGAACCCGTCACCGAGTTGGAATTAGAAAGGGCGTTGCGGGATGGAATTAACCAGGCACGCAATCCACAAGGAAAGATATTAGAACAGTTGTATTCAGCCGGTAGCTTTGCCTCTCATTTATCTCGAAACACGGATGGTCTTGGAGAAGAGAAACTCATACAGGCCCTTGAAGATGAAACCGAGAGAATCGCAGCCGGATTGGACGCAACTGAAGCAGCAAACCTGAGAAAACAAAAGGATCTGCTCATTGACATGGTTGGAAATCCAGAACAGGAGAGCGAGGAATATAAAGCGATTCAGGATAGCGGAGATGTACATAAGGTTTCAATTGTAAGCCTATCCATGCTCCGTGAAAATATGACTTTCATCGTCAAAACGCTTATTCAC